>NZ_JBHYIQ010000013.1:45910-79076 GCF_042739895.1 Amycolatopsis sp. NPDC059021 | reverse complement strand
TTTTGTTTTTTTTGTTTTTTATATTGTTTGTTTTGTGTTTGTTTTTTTTGTTTTTTTTTATTTAAAATTCTCCCCCCCCTCTGATATCTTTGTGTGTAGCCGTCTCTTCTGTTGGTTGTTTTTTTTTGAGCCCTCGGCCTCCCCCCCCCTAAAAGCGACGCCGCCGCGCGAAGCCCCACCATCACGACGAGTCCCATGAACACCACACACCCCAGAAGCCACACGATCGCAGGCCCGCCCTAGGGACTCAAGGGAGCCTTCGCAGCACCCCTGGCCCCAAAAACCCTTCACAGCACCGAAATCCCCGAAATCCACATAGGACACTTCCGGAACCTCGTCTGCCCCAGCTCCCGGCTCCGCACCCCTCGGGGCATCCCCCTCCCGCCCTGGGGGGCGACCCCGAAACCAGTCTACCGCCGGGGTACGACAAACCCGGCGATCAGGAGCCCAGCACCCGGATTCATCCACAACCACACCCCCCTGTGGACAACTCGCCCGGCAGGGAGCGAAAAGGCGTCAGAGCCCGTAGGTCTTCCCGATGATGTCCCGCTGCACCTCGCTCGTCCCACCGTACACAGTGGACACCACGGTCGCGCGCAGCAAGGCTTCCATGCCGTACTCCGTCGCGTACCCGTAGCCGCCGTGCATCTGCATCCCGTCCAGTGCCATGGCCTTCGCGAACTCGGTCGCCTTCAGCTTCGCCATCGAAGCCTCGCGCGGGAACAACTTTCCGGGGTTCTCGTCGATCTTCTCGGCGACGTCGTGCACCAGCAGCCGTGTGCATTCCAACTCGACGGCGTGATCGGCGAGGCGGTGCCGCAGCGCCTGGAAAGTCCCGACAGGACGGCCGAACTGCTTGCGCTCCTTGACATAGGCCAGCGTGTCGTCGAACGCCCGCCGCGCGGTGCCGAGCATCACCGCGGCGAGGATCATCCGTTCCAGGTTCAACCCGGCCATGAGCTGACCCCACGCCTGGCCCTCGACTCCGACGACGGCATCGGCCGGCAGTACACAATCGGTGAAGTAGAGGTCGTTGACCTCCTTGCCGCCCATGGTGTCGATCCCATGCATGGCGAGCCCGTCGGCATCGGCCGGCACCATGAACATCGTGAGCCCGTCGTGCTTGCCGCCGTCGGTGCCGGTCCGCGCGACGAGCAGGATGTGGTCGGCGATGTGGGCGTTGGAGCACCAGGTCTTCTGGCCGTTGACGACCCAGCCGCCGTCCCGCTTCTCGGCCCGGCAGGTCAGCGCGCCGACGTCGGACCCCGCACCCGGTTCGGACATCGAGATCGCGAGTACCGAACCGTTCCCGACCGCGGGCAGCAACGTGCGTTTCTGTTCCTCGGAGCCGAACTTCTCGATCGCCGCGGCCACGATGATCGTCGTGGTGAACCCGGTGATCGGCGCGCGCCAGTATCCCGTCTCCTCCAGGAACAGGACGAGATCGACCATGCCCTGCCCGGAACCGCCGTACTCCTCGGGCAGCGAGATACCGAGCCAGCCGAGTTCGGCGAGCTTGCCGTACAGCTCCCGGCTGTGCGGGCCGTCCTTGGTGAGTTTCGCCCGCTGTTCGCGGTCGCCGACCTCGCGGCGGCAGAACGCGCCGAACGCGGAGACGAAATCCTGCTGTCCTTCGGTCAGCCGCAAAGCCATTGCCTTCCCTTCGGGCTAGACGAGCGGGCGCCCGGTGCGGATCCGCAGCCGGACGTCCCAGAGGTAGAAGTTGAACGGGAACTGCCGCAACGGCCTCGGCAGCCGACGCACCACCGCGCCGATGGCCGCCATCAACCGGTCGAACCGCCGCTGCTGCCGCGAGGTCCAGGAAAACCGCATCTGCTCCCGGAACTCCGGCGGCAGAAATCCGATCGTCACGAACCTGATGAAGGGTCCGAAAAGGACACTCAGTGGTTTCGGCTGGAAGCGTAGTTCGGCGACGGCGGTGAGATGCTCGCGGACGGTGTCGTCGATCGACACCCGTTTCAGCCCGTCCTGCCAGTACTTCTCGAAGGCGTCCAAATCGGACGGCCAGCGGTCCGGCGGCACCTGCAGGGTGGTCCCGAACGTCGCCGAAGCGCGGTAGAACTCCTCAGCCAGCGCGCGATCGGGCTCACCGACGAGCAGCCGGTAGCTGTCCTCGAATCCTTTGTAGATACACGCCGCGACCCACAGCTGCAGGTCTTTGTCGAACGCGTTGTACCGCACCGGGCTCGCGTCGGTCGAATACACCTGCGCGTGCGCCTTGTTGACCCCTCGCCGGAATGCCGCCTTGTCCTCGTCGCCGCCGAGCGCCGCGACCGCCAGATAGCTCAACGTCGTCCGGGTGCGCTTCGCCGGATGTTTGAACAGATTCCCGCTGTCCACCCGGCTTTCCACCACACCATGGCCGACCTCGGGCCAGCTGAGCTGCATGATCACGTTCGCGCCGCCCGCGAGGAACGCCGCCGCGCCGATGACGGCGTCATCGAGGACATCCGTCCGTGTCGTCGTGCGCATCGGTGCGCCTCCCTGGCGGAATTCAGGACACGCTCCACCTAACGCCCTTGTTGACGCCCTGTCAAGAGGTCGCGTTACAGCGGCAGCGTGCGCCTCGCGAAATCGATCAGCGCACGCCCCGCGGGCGCGATCGGCCCCTCGGCACGCCACGCGAGCGCGAGACAGCCCCGCAGGTTCGGCCCGGCGACCCGCACCGTGCGCACCTGCGGCGCGTAGTACGCGGCGAGCGATTCCGGCACGATCGCCACGCCGAGATTCTGGGCGGCGAGCTGCGCCAGCAGATTCGGGTCCCCGGCTTCGAAGGTGATCTTCGGCCGCAGCCCCCGGGACGCGAAGCCTGCATCCAGCGCCGTCCGCAGCCCGGTCCCCTTCGGCAGGCTCATCAGCGACCGCTCGGCCAGCTCGGCGATCGTCACCTGCTTCCGCTCGGCGAGCGGATCGCGCGGCCCGGCGATGGCCACGAAATCCTCCTCGCGCACCACTTTCGTCTCGAGCCCTGGCGGCGGGTCGCCGGCGATCCCGACGACCGCGACGTCGAGCTCGCCTTCGCGCAGCGACTCGATCAGCAGGTCCGAATTCCCTTCCCGGAGCGTGATCTCGACCGCCGGATGCCGCTCGTGGAACATCGCCAGCAGCTCGGGCACCCGGACCGGACCCGGCGAGGTCACCATGCCGAGCGCGACCTGACCGCGGACCAGCCCGGCGAGTTCGTCGACGGCCTGCCGGACACCGGCGACCGCGGCGAGTGCCGCCCGCGCGTGCGGCAGTGCTGCCAGCCCGACGTCGGTCAGCCGAACGGACCGGCCGGACCGGTCGAGCAGCGGCTGCCCCAGCTCCCGTTCGAGCCTGCGGATCTGCGCGCTCACCCCCGGCTGCGCGACGTGCATCCGAGCGGCGGCCCTGGTGAAGTTCGCTTCCTCCGCCACCGCCACGAAGTACTCGAGCTGATGCAGTTCCATAACTGATCATTATAGCTAGTAGACAAACTAGATCTTGGACTTCTGATCCGAGCTCCCCGAAGCTGAAAGGGAACGAGGGAACGACAGGAGCAGGTCATGACGCAGGTTTCGGAGATCACGACGCTGGCCGGGCGGGTCCACGGCCCGGTGTTCCAGCCCGGCCAGGACGGCTACACCGAGGAGGTCGCCGGCTTCCAGACGGGCGTGCCGAGCAGCCCCGCGGTCGTCGTCGGCGCGACGCGGCCGGAGGACGTCGCCGCGGCGGTCCGGTTCGCGGCGTCTCACGGCCTACCGGTCGCGGTGCAGTCCACCGGGCATGGTCTGGTCACCGGCGCCGACGGCGGCGTGCTCGTCAGCACCCGGCGGATGACCGGCGTCGAGATCGACCCGGCGACGTCGACCGCGCGCGCCGAAGCGGGCGTGCACTGGGGCGCGGTCATCACCGCGGCGGCCGAGCACGGTCTGGCGCCGCTGAGCGGGTCCGCCCCCGACGTCGGCGTCGTGGGCTACACCCTCGGCGGCGGTTTCAGCCTGATGGGCCGTAAGTACGGCCGGGCGGCCGACCAGGTCCGCGCGCTCGACGTGGTGACCGCGGACGGCGAGTTGCGGCACGTCACCGCGGACACCGAACCCGAGTTGTTCCGGGCGCTCCTGCTCGGCGGCCGCGACAACTTCGGGATCGTGACCGCGCTGGAGTTCGGGCTGGTGCCGGTGACCACGCTCTACGGCGGCGGTCTCTACTTCGGCCCCGAACACCTCGGTGAGGTCCTGCGCGGCTGGCGTGACTGGGCCGCCACCGCACCCGATGAGGTGACGACGTCGGTCGCGATGGTCCCTATGCCGGATCTGCCGATGGTGCCGGAACCATTGCGCGGCAAGCACATCGCGCAGATCCGGATCGCCTACCTCGGTGACGCGGACGCGGGCGAACGCCTCGTCGAGCCGCTGCGCGCGATCGGCCCCCGGCTCATCGACTCACTCACCGAGATGCCGTTCACCGCGTCCGGTTCGATCGCCAACGAGCCGCCGCACCCGCACGCCTACCGCGGCGACAACACGACCACCGGCGAGCTGACCGACCCGATGATCGACACGATCCTGGAACTGGCCGGGCCGGACGCGCCGGTCGACACGGTCCTGCTGGTCGATCTGCTCGGCGGCAAGCTCGCCCGGCAGGACGACGCGGCGCGGTTCACCGTGCGCGCACTGTCCATCGTGGACAGTGAAACGGCGGACGAGGTCCGCGCTGCGCACGGGAAGTTGTTCACCGCGCTACGTCCGTGGAGCACGGGCAAGCTGCTCACGTTCGTCTACGGTGAGCACGACCCGCACGAGCAGGCGCCGGTGGTGTTCGGGGAAACCGACCTGCGCCGGCTCACCGAAGCCAAGGCGAAGTACGACCCGGCGAACACGTTCCGCCTCAGCCACAACATCCGCCCCAACTGAGCGGCTACGCGGTCTCCGGCGCCCCCAGGAAGCCGGAGACCGCGTAGTCACTTCTCCAGGACGACGACCGGGATGATCCGCTGGGTCTTCTGCTGGTATTCGGCGAACTGCGGCATCGCCTCGGCCATCCGGGCATACAACCGGTCGCGCTCCGGGCCTTCGGCATGGACGACCGCGGTGGCCGGGAAGGCGCCGTCGCCGAGATCGACCGTGACCTTCGGGTTCGCCACGATGTTGTGGTACCAGGCCGGATGCCGGTCGGCACCACCATACGACGCGATGATGACCATCCGCTCGCCGTCGCGCTGGTACGCCAGCGGCGAGATGCGCTCCTGACCACTCTTAGCCCCGACGGTGGTGAGCAGCAGCAAGTCGGCGCCCTCGAACATCCCGCCGACCTTGCCGTGGTTGGACCGGAACTCCTCGATGATCCCCTTGTTGAAGTTCTGGATCTCCTCCGACATCAGGCCTCCCGGCGGGCACGAGCACCCGGATAGTTTTGATTTGCCAGCAAAACTACTTGGCTCCGCTGGGACTGTCAACGCCGCACTCGTCAGGCAGCAGATGCCGCAGGAACCACTGGGGGTTGTCGAGGAACCCCCGAGTCAAGGTGACCGGATCGGCCTGGTCGTAGCCGACTCGTTCGATCTCACCGTCGCTGTCGAGTCGCAGGATCCGCGCGCCGGGCACCGCGAGCAGGATGGGCGAGTGCGCGGCCACCACGAACTGGCAGCAGCGGGTTCGGGCCGGTCTTGTCCAGCCGGTCGATCTCGGAGGCCACGTTGTAGAAAGACTCCGCTCGCAGGAAGAACCCGGTCCGCGGCTTCGTCACGCCCCAGCGCAGCACCAGGTGGTCCCGGCCGCCACGGCCAGCGCTTCGACCAGCGTGGACTTGCCGGTGCCCTTGTCGCCGACCAGGAAGGTCACCCCGGGGTCCAGCTCGAGCCCGCCCGCACGGGACAGGGGCCGCACCACGGGCAGGGTGAACGGGTAGCGGCCGGTATCGGCGTGCTCACCGAGCCCGATTTCCCTGATGAACCCGCCCGCCGAAGATTGAGTGATCACTCCGCGAACCTGACACGGCACGCCACCGGACGCATCCGGGACCACCCTGATCTTCCCGGGCACAGCCGTAAACCCAGGTAGGCTCAGGTGGCTGCCGAGATGCTGGACGACGAACACACCAAGGAGACAGGGGATCATGTCGACGGAGGCCGGACCGAGCGTCGAGGACGGGGTGCGTCAGCTGCTCCTGCTGATGCCACGCCTGATCGGCCGCGCGAAGCGGACTCCCGTGCCGGAGGAGCTCAGCGGCCTCTCACTGGCGCCCCGGCATCTGTCCCTGCTGTGCCACCTCCTGTTCGATGGCCCGACGACGGTCACCGAACTCGCCGGGAAGCTGGAGCTGGCACCCACCACCGCCAGCCTCATGGTCGGCGACCTCAGCCGCCAGGGCGTCCTCGAACGCACCGAGGACCCCGCCGATCGCAGGCGCACGATCGTCAGCATCGCCGAGGACAAGCGCTGCGCCGTCGACGCCTGGCTGGCGCGCGGTGCGCACGCGTGGAGCCGCGCGCTGACCCCGTTGTCCCCCGCCGAACGCAAGCTCGTGATCGACACGCTGCTCGCCTACGAACAGGACGTCTCCGGCTGCTGCCCGGAGTAACCCGTTCCCGGCCTGGCCCCCGCCCCGGCTCAGCTGTCCCCCCGTTTCTCGCGTGCCGCACGACGCTGCGCCTCGGCGCGCTCACGGCATTTCCGGAGGAATTCCTCATCCGCCGCGGGATCCGTCGCGGCGAAGCGCCCCGGACGGTTGTATTCGGGATACTCGGGCGCGTCTCTTTCGAAAAGCCCACGCGGCGCCCGTGCCCGCCCCGCCGTCTGCGGCCGCCCGGCCACCAGCCAGACGATCGAACCGACCAACGGCACCAGCAGAACCAAGAGCAGCCACAGGCCTTTCGGCATGTTCCGGCACGACGCCTCGTCCGTCACCACGACGTCGACCACGCAGAAAATCCACAGCCCGAGTGTGAGGAACCCGAGCAATCCATTGAAGTACCACATGGAAAGACCCTCCCAGTACGCCGGACCCTCCGCCGGCGACGCGGTAAGTCTTAGCACAGGCCCCCGACAGAATCGCTCCGCACCAACGGAAGTGACACCGGGACACGAATATTCACACTCGGCTCGTAGGCGATTTTCCCAGGCACGACACGGAAACCGCGCAGCGCCGCGAGAATCCCCATGACCAGTGCGACCGCGTGCCCACGACCGGGACATTCCTTCACACCCGCACCGAAAGCGAGTTTCGCGGCCGCCAGATCCAGCGCGACGATCTCGCCACCGACCACCCGGCGCGTCACCCGGACCGGCGGTTCGGCGCCGGCCACACTTCCGCTCAACAGAGCCGAAGCCACCAGCCCGGCCGTCGCGTCGCAGGCTTGGATCAGCAGGCCGATCCGCGCCGCGGCGCGCTCGTCCGCGCCGGGGCCACAGGCCTCGACCAGCCGCGAGAGCGCCTCCTCCGTCTCCGCGTCCGGCTCGACGTGCGGATGGTAGGCCCGCGCGACGACGGCGACATCACGGGAAACGTCGGGCAGCCCCAATGCCTCCGCGAGCACACCGACCGGCACCCGCCTGGCGATCAGCGCCATCACGTCCACTACCGGACCCGACTCCGACACGATCCCGCAGGTCCATTCGAAAGCCTTGTCGCACAACGACTTCTCGTCAACGGCAGCGAGTTCGGACATCGCGAGCGCACGCCGCCGCGCGTGCGCGTCACCGTTGCTGAACCGGGCGACAGCCGCCCGCAGCCACCGCACTCCGCTCGCGCCATCCGGTACCGCGGGGACCTCCGCGGCCGGATCGGTCAGCACCGCATACACCTCGGCCCGTGCCGTCAGGGTTCTCATACCCGCGACGCTAGGCCGGGAACGCTTCGGCCTCCGCCGAACCGTGCCGGGCACGGAGCCACCCGGCCTGCGGGCCCGCGCAAGCTCGCGGCCTTCCGCTTTGGTGCTCGTACCAGCAGGCCTCGGTCACCCGGCCGTTCGGCAGCCGGTACGAAGGCGGGCCGGGCACCCGGACGAGGCCGGCCGCTTCGAGCGAGCGGCCGCTCGCGACGTTGCCGAGCTCCGCGCCCGCGCGCACCCGGTGCAGCCCGAGATGCTCGTGTGCCAGCCGGACTCCGGCGGTGAACAGCACCCGGCCGACCCCGCGCCCGCGATAGTCGGGCACGAGATAGCCGCCCGTCTCCGGACTGCCGTCCTCGCCGCTGTGCACACTGACCAGCCCGACGCACCGCCTGGCCGCGACATCGATCGCGACAAGGTCGATCGACAGCGGATCCGGCGACGTCCAGTCCGGCCCCGTTCCCGGCACCACGCGCAACGCCTCGGCGCGTAACGGCTCGGCCACGATCGACTCGTCCAGCCAGCCGAGCCAGCGCTGCGCGGCCGGGTCGCTCCCGCAGGCGACGGCCGCGGCGTACTCCCACGCCGTCGGTGTCCGGAACAGAAAACCGGCCACCTCGAAGGCATGTCCGCGCGGGTCACACGTCCGCTTCGCCATCAGGCGACCGCGGCGGGTGAACCGGTCGAAGAACACTACTTCCCCCTAGCAGCACGTCCGGAGAATGGTAACGAACCCAAGGTCCCGGTTGTTATGGTGACCTGATGACGGTCGTACCGGAAGCAACCGAACTGGACGGGGGCGGCCGCACCGCGCAACCCCGCCAGCTCATCGTGACGGTGTACGGCCTCTACTCGCAGACCGAGGGCGACTGGCTTTCGGTCGCCTCGCTGATCGACCTGCTCGCCACGCTCGGCGTCGACGAGCCCGCCGTGCGCTCGTCCATCTCCCGCCTCAAACGACGCGGCATCCTCGAGGCGGTCCGCCGCGGGACGACAGCCGGATACGAACTGTCCGGCACGGGACGCGCGATCCTGCGCGAAGGCGATCAGCGCATCTTCCGCCGCGAACGCGCCAAGACCGACGACGGCTGGCTGCTCGCGGTGTTCTCCGTGCCCGAGACCGAACGCCACAAGCGGCACCTGCTGCGCACCCAGCTGGCCCGCCTCGGCTTCGGCACCGTGTCCTCCGGCGTGTGGATCGCGCCGGCCCTGCTGCACGACGTCACCGAGCACACCCTGGGCGAACTGGGCCTTTCCGGCTACGCCGAACTGTTCCGCGCCGATCACATCGCGTTCGGCGAGCTCGCCGCGAAGGTCCGCGAGTGGTGGGACTTCGCCCAGCTCGACGAGCTCTACACCGCCTTCCTCGACGAGTACGGGCCCACCCTGCGCCGCTGGCAGCGCCGCCGGTCGATCGCGGCGGACGAGGCGTTCATCGACTACGTCCGCGTGCTCACCGGCTGGCGCCGGATGCCTTACCTCGACCCCGGCCTTCCCGCCGAACTGCTGCCACCGGACTGGCCGGGACTGCGCGCGAGCGACCTCTTCTTCACTTTGCACGCCCGGCTCGAAACCGCCGCGCGCGCGTTCGTCACGGAAACCGTCAGCGGGACGGGATGACCGCGTAGCCCTGCACTTCCACCAGCGCCTCCACGTCCCACAACCGCGCGACGCCGATACCCGCCATCGCGGGATACTCCGTGCCGGCCAGCCGCCGCCACACCTGGCCGATCTCGCGGGCGTGCGCCCGGTAGTCGTCCATGTCGACGATGTAGATCGTGACGGCGCAGAGCTGCTCGGGCTCACCACCGGCCTCGCGCAACGCCGTCAGCAGATTCGACAGCGCCTGCTCGAACTGCGCCACGACGGTTTCGCCGACGATCTTGTTCTCCGCGTCCAAAGCCGTCTGCCCGGCGAGGAACACGAAGCGGCCCTCCGCCACGACGGCGTGCGAGAACCCCGATGGACGGCCGAGTCCGGCCGGATTGACGCGCTCGATGACCATGGCCGTCAGCCTACGACATATTTCGCCTCCTTGACGGTCGTAGTGACAGCGACATACCCTGACCGACGTGCGAATCGCGGTTCTCGGCGGCGGCCCGGCGGGGCTCTACCTCGCCGCGCTGGCGAAGCAGCTCGACCCCGGCCACGAGATCACCGTGTGGGAACGCAACGCGCCCGATGACACCTTCGGCTTCGGCGTGGTGTTCTCCGACGAGACACTCGGCGGCATCGAACACGCCGACCCGGTGATCCACGAGGCCATGCGCGCCGAATTCGCCCGCTGGGACGACATCGACGTCCACTACCGCGGCACCGTGACGACCTCGGGCGGGCACGGTTTCGCGGCGATGAGCCGCAAACGGCTGCTGGGCATCCTGCAGGAACGCTGCGCGGAACTCGGCGTCGACCTGCGCTTCCGCACTCCCGCACCGGACCCCGCCACGCTGTCCGCCGGATACGACCTCGTCGTGGCCGCGGACGGCGTCAACTCCGCCGTCCGCGAACGGTTCGCCGGCGCCTTCCGGCCCGAGATCGAAACGCGGCAGTGCACCTACATCTGGCTCGGCACCGACCTCGTGTTCGACGCGTTCAGGTTCCACGTCCTGGACACCCCGCACGGGATCATGCAGATCCACGGCTACCCGTACGGCCGCGACGGGAGCACGTTCATCCTCGAGATGCACTCCGACGTCTGGCGCCGCGCGTTCGGCCCGATCGCGGCGACCTCGCTCGCCCCCGGCGAGAGCGACGAGAAGTCGATCGAGCTGATCCGCGAACTGTGCGCGGACGTCCTCGACGGGCACCAGGTACTGGCCAACAACTCGAAGTGGACGGCCTTCGGCACGGTCCGCTGCGAGCGCTGGGTGCACGGCAACGTCGTCCTGCTCGGCGACGCCGCGCACACCGCGCACTTCTCCATCGGCTCCGGGACGAAACTGGCCATGGAGGACGCACTCGCGCTCGCCGCCTGCCTGCACGAACAGTCCACTGTGGACGCGGCGCTCGCCGCGTACGAGACCGAGCGGCGGCCGGTCGTCACCTCGACGCAGCGTGCCGCGCAGGCGAGCCTCGAATGGTTCGAGAACCTCGGCCAGTACACCCATCAGGAACCACCACAGTTCGCGTTCAACCTCCTCACCCGCAGCCGCCGCGTCACCTACGACAACCTGCGGCTGCGCGATCCCGAGTTCACCGCGGAACTCGACACCTGGTTCGCCGGGCGGCTCGGCACCGACGTCGCGCCGCCGATGTTCCAGCCCTACCGGATCGGCGAACTGGAACTCGTCAACCGCGTCGTCGTCTCGCCGATGGACATGTATTCCGCCGAGGACGGGGTGCCCGGCGACTTCCATCTCGTCCACCTCGGCGGCAAGGCGCTCGGCGGCGCCGGGCTGGTGATGACCGAGATGGTGTGTGTCTCCCCGGAAGGCCGGATCACCCCGGGCTGCGCGGGGCTCTACACGGCCGAGCAGGAACGCGCGTGGGCCCGCGTCGCCGGCTTCGTGCACGGCAACTCCCCGGCGAAGATCGGCGTCCAGCTGGGGCATTCCGGGCGCAAGGGATCGACGAGGCTCATGTGGGACGGCATCGACGAACCCCTGCCGGAAGGCAACTGGGAGGTCTGCGGGCCGTCGCCGATTCCTTATACCGCACGGAATCAGACACCTCGCGAGCTTACGGCGGACGAACTGGGCGAAATCCGCGAGCAGTTCGTGAACGCCGCGGCGAGCGCCGCGCGGGCGGGGTTCGACCTGCTGGAACTGCACTGTGCCCATGGGTATCTCCTGTCCTCTTTCCTGTCACCGTTGACCAACCACCGCACCGACGAGTACGGCGGTTCGCTCGAGAACCGGCTTCGTTTTCCGTTGGAAGTCTTCGACGCGGTGCGCGCGGCCTGGCCTGCCGAGCGGCCGATGACCGTGCGCATTTCCGCGACGGACTGGTGTGAAGGCGGGATCGACACCGGGGACGCCGTCGAGATCGCCCGTGCCTTCGCGGCACACGGGGCGGCCGGGATCGACGTGTCCACCGGGCAGGTGGTCAGCGAAGAGAAGCCGAAGTTCGGTCGGAGCTACCAGACACCATACGCCGATCGGATCCGCAACGAAATCGGGGTGCGGTATCCGATCGCGGTGATCGCCGTCGGCGCGATTTCTTCTTATGACGACGTGAATTCGCTGATCCTCGCCGGCCGCGCGGACCTGTGCGCGCTCGGCAGGACGCATCTCTACGATCCACAGTGGACACTGCACGCCGCCGCCGAGCAGGGCTACCGCGTCCCGTGGCCGAAGCCGTTCACCGCGGGAAGCCGGAAACCGCAGAGCGGCCGGACGGACGGGCCACCACCGCGGCTCGAACTCGTCCGCTCGGGCACACCGGGCACGGCGCACGCCCGCTGGCGACCGGAGGAACCACGATGAGCGCCTTCGCCCTTGACGCCGCCCAAAAAGCCTTCGCCGCCGAGGTCCGCGTTCTCGGCGCGGAGCGGCTCCGACCCCTCGCCGAGTCCGGTGTGGACGGTTCGGTGAACCGGCCATTGCTCGAGGCGATGGGCGAACTCGGTCTGCTGGCCCGGCTGTTCCCCGGTGTGTCGAGCGGGAATCCGACCCGTCAGGCCGCGGCGACGGAACTGTGCATTCTCCGCGAAGCACTGGCGACCCAGTGCACCGAGGCCGAGACAGCGCTGGCGTTGCAGGGCCTCGGCAGCTATCCGGTGCTGCAGTCGGCCCGTGACGAACAAGTGCGGAAATGGCTGCCCGAGGTCGCCGCCGGACGGGCCGTCGCGGCCTTCGCGCTCACCGAGCCGGACGCCGGTTCCGACGCCGCCGCGTTGTCGCTCGCGGCCGAGCCCGACGGTGACGGCTGGCGGCTGACCGGCGAGAAGATGTGGATCTCGAACGCGCCGGAAGCCGACTTCTACACGGTTTTCGCCCGCACCACAACGAATGCGGGCGCACGCGGGGTGAGCGCGTTCGTGGTGCCCGCCGACCGCCAAGGCCTCTCCGGCGAGCACCTCGAACTCCTCAGCCCGCACCCGATCGGGACGCTGCGCTTCGACGGCGTCCCGGTGCACCGCGACGAACTGCTCGGCGAGGAGAACCGCGGCTTCGCCGTCGCCATGCGGACGCTGGATCTGTTCCGCCCCAGCGTCGGCGCGTTCGCCGTCGGGATGGCGCAGGCCGCGCTGGAGGCCGCCGTCGAGCACACCGGGCAGCGCGTCGCGTTCGGCGGTCCCTTGGTACAGCAGCAAACCGTCGCGCACACGCTCGCCGAAATGGCGACCCGCACCGAGGCCGCGCGGCTGCTCGTCTACTCCGCGGCTTCCGCCTACGACGCCGGGGAAAAGAACCTCGCCGGGCGCGCGGCGATGGCGAAACTCTTCGCGACCGAAGCCGCCCAGTACGTCGTCGACGCCGCCGTCCAGCTGCACGGCGCACGGGCATTGCGGCGCGGGCACCTGCTGGAACACCTTTACCGCGACGTCCGCGCGCCGAGGATCTACGAGGGTGCTTCGGAGATCCAGCGGACGATCATCGCGCGCGAGCTGGCCGCCGGGCGGGTCGGCGCTCCAGCCACCACTGACTGACGATGAGCAGCGTGAACAGGCTCAGCGCGCCTGATGTCGCGGAGGAGACATCGGTGAACCACTGGTCGTTGCCGCCGAACCTGGTGTCCTTCCCCGAGCCGATCGCCAGGAACACGAACGGCCCGTAGACCCGGGTCAGCAGGGTGTTCATGGCCATCGCGAAACTGCGGATCATCCACTTCCGGTGCTCGCCGAACCGGCGTTCCCGCGCCGCTTTCCACCCCGCGACGGTGAAACCCAACCACAGCGACGCCCCGAGGACGTCGAGCGTCGAGGTCACCGGGCCGAACGGGCTCAGCGCGCCGATCGTGCCCGCCATCAGCGCGGACGGGATCGCCCCGGCGAACACGTAGATCCGGCCGACGCGGCGATGGCCCACCGGATGTTTCCGGCGGAACCACGGCCAGATCTGCAGCAGGACTCCCACGATCGCGACAGTGCCGAAAAGGACGTGAGCGACGAGAAACCAATAGTGCGCGGCGAATCCCGCCGGCGCCGGGACACGCGACCGAGCCGGGTCCATCGCCAGGTACGGCGGCAGCGAATACGCGAGGAACGCCGCGACGAGCACGGCGAGCGGGCCGACCCACGGCCGTCTCCACCATCGCTTCGCCCCTGGTGCGGTTTCCTCCGAGGTCACCCGTTCAGGTGAGGTTTCGAAATCCGTTCCGGTTGCCATCCCCCAGGACCTTTCCCTTGTCTGCCAAGGAAATTCTCTCCCGAGACTAGGACGCGCGGCCGGGCCGGACCATCGGGTGAGCCACCCGGCTCCGGGTAGGGCTGCCCCCACCGAGCCCGAAATCGTCGTACCCTCGCACTAGCGTTCGACGCGATCGTGAACCGTCCTGAGTCATCCCCGATCCGCTGCCCGTCCGGGCACCAGCCGGATCTGTCGCGAACCCACTCCCGTTGCCGGCCCGTGCCGGCTCGAATCCCCTGGGGAAATCATGACTGTTCTTCCGTTCCGCCGTAGCGCTCTCGGTCTCGAGGCGGGCCTCGAGACCCCGAAACCGGACGGCTGCTGGCACGGCCCGATCTGGCTCTCCGCCGAGCGGACCGATCCGGCCACCTACGCGGCTTTCCTCGACGACGCAACGAAAACCGGCTTCTGGCCGCTCATCGTCCAGACCGCCGTGGAGGCTTTCGACGGGGTCCGCGCCCGCTCCGGGAGCAGACCTCTCGACCAGGAGGACCCGCTCCGGCTGGATCCCGCCGAAATCCTCGCGCACTGGTGGCGGACGGGCCCGCACACGACCCCCGCGACGAGTTTCCCCGGTCTCGTCCGGCGCTCCACCGCGCGAAGGGATCCGTTGCTGTACGCGATGCACTGCGGCACCGAGCTTCTGGCCCGGGACGGGGGCAGACTCGGGCTGGCGAGGGTCCGGCTGTCGGCCGACGTCCCCTTCCTCATCGGCTGGCCGGGCGCCGGTCAGGTACGCGGCAGAGCGGACGCGGTGGCCGCGGTTCTGGGCAGCTGGGAACACCGGTTCGGCACCCGGCTCGTCGGCATCGGGAGCACCGGCCTCACCCTGTCCGTGGCCGCGCCCCCGACCACACTGAACCGCGCGCTGGCCATCGCGGCAGAACATCGCGCGTTCTGTCCGCGGATCTGCGGCGAGGACCACGAGTCCTATGCCCACAGCCTCCTCAACCACCACATCTGGCGGCTCCGATGGTCGTGAGCGCGATCCTCCGCCGGCGGGCCCTAGTCCAGGAGACGGCGAGCCACGATGTACCCCGACGCCCCGTTGACACCGTGGCCCGGCCAGGTCGCGGCGCCCAGCATCCACAGCCCCGGGATCGGGGTGTGATGCGAAGGCTGCGCGGGAAGTGGCCGGAACAGATAGCTCTGCGCGAGATCGTGGCTGCCACCGTACGGATCGCCAGGGCCGCAATTGCGGTTGGCGCGCGCGAGGTCGTCCGGCGCGATGACGTGGACGGCCAGGATCGCGTCCGGCAGGTTCAGCACGTGCCGCCCGGCCACCGCCAGCACGCGGTCCGTGAAGGCCTTCTTCACCTCGTCCGTCCAGCCGTCACCGGCGTCGATCTCGCCCGCCGCGTCGCCGCGCGGACGCGTCGGCACGTCGAGCAGTTGCACCCGTGCCACCGCCTTTCCCGGCGGGCACCGGCTGCTGTCCACAGTGGACGGGACATCGAGGGCGATGGTGGGCTCGGCGGGAAGCAGGTCCCGCGTCGCCTCGCTGACCGAGCGCGACAACGCGTCGAGTCCGCCGGTCAGATGGGGTTCGCCCGCGCTCGCCAGCCGCTCGTCGGCGAACCGGGGCGGTTCGGAGAGCGCGAGATGCAGCTGGAAGCAGCCCCGGCCGTAGCGGTAACGGCCTGCCTGGCCGCGGATCACCGGCGGCACCGCGCCGGGTACGTCGGCGAGCAGTTCGAGATAGAGCTGGTCCGGGTTGACCGAGGCCAGCACGGCGCGCCGGGCGTGCACGATCTGCCCGTCCGCGACGCGGACGCCCCTGGCGCGGCCGTGCTTGAGCAGGATCCGGTCGGCTCGCCGTCCGGTCCGCACCTCGCCACCGTGCTTCTCGATCAGCTCGGTCAACGTCTGCGCGAGCCGTTCACTGCCCCCTGCCGGGGTCGGCATCCCGGCCATGCCCAGCGCGACCTGGACGAGGATCACCCACAGCGCGCTGTTCACCTCGTCCGGGCCGCGGCCGAGATGCAGGGCCCACGGGGCCAGGAGGCCGCGCAGCACCGGCGAGGAGAAGGTCCGGGTGAGCAGTTCACGCGCGGTGCGGGTGAACAGGTGCGCGAACTCGGAGAAGCCGCCGTCCTCGTCGTGCAGGAGCCGGTGCAGCCGGCGGCGGGCGGCCTTGGTGCTCAGGTCCGTGCCCATCAGGCCGAACACCGGCTGGACGTACGGCTCGAAGTCCTTGAGCAGCTTCGCGAACGCCTCCCCGTCGCCCGGTGCGAGACGTTCGGCCTCGGCCACGTTCTCCTCGATGGAGGAGGAGAAGACCGCACTGCCCTCGCCGGGCATCGAGACCCCGGAGAAGTACCGGGGCTGCCGGTACTCGAGGCCCAGTTCGGTCAGCTCCGGGCCCAGCGTGGCGTAGGCGGGGCCGCCGGTGAACAGAGGATGGGCCGAGGAGAACACGTCGTGCTGGAAACCGGGGAGGGTGAGCTCCTCGGTCCGCACCAGGCCGCCGGGGCGGTCCCGTTCCTCCAGCACCAGCACGCTCCAGCCGTCCCTGGCCAGCATCGCTCCCGCGACCAAGGCGTTGTGCCCGCTGCCGATGATCACCGCGTCCCACGTGTCCATGGTCGGCATCCTCGTGGCCCGGCCGTCCCGGTCACCAGGGACCGCGGTCCCGGATCGCCCCGGTCCGCGGGTGCCCCTCAGGGCACTGCCGAAAACCGCCAACGAAATGCTTGCCCGCCTGGTTTAGACCATGCATACTTTGTTGCCGAGCACAACAAAAGCCCCCGTTTGCTCGCAGAGAGGCGACGAAGATGTCCATCTCACGCTCCCTCCGGCGTCCCCGCTGGGCGGCCGCCCTGGCCGCCGGCGCCGTCCTCACCCTCGGCCAGGCCGCGCTCCCCGCCATCGCCCCGGCGTCCGGGGCGGGCACCGTCACCGCGGCGGCCGCCACGTTCACCGACGATTTCGACGGCCCCGCCGGAGGCGCGGTCAATGGTTCGAAGTGGCACTTCGAGACCGGCGACAACGTCAACAACCACGAGCGGCAGTGGTACACCTCCGGCACGAACAACGCGGCGCTGGACGGCCAGGGACACCTGGTGATCACCGCACGCAAGGAGAACCCCGGCAACTACAACTGCTGGTACGGCCGCTGCCAGTACACCTCCGCGCGGCTGGCCACCCAGGGCCAGTTCACCCAGACCTACGGCCATTTCGAGTCGCGGATGAAACTCCCGCGCGGGCAGGGCATGTGGCCCGCGTTCTGGATGCTCGGCAGCGACATCGGCAGCGCCGGCTGGCCGAACTGCGGCGAGATCGACATCATGGAGAACATCGGCAAGGAGCCGAACACCGTGCACGGCACCATCCACGGCCCCGGCTACTCGGGCGCGAGCGGGATCGGCGCCCCTTACAACGGCCCCAACTTCTCCGACGGGTTCCACACCTTCGCCGTCGACTGGGCACCCAATTCGATCCGCTGGTCGGTCGACGGGAAGGTCTACCAGACCCGGACCCCGGCCGACCTGCACGGCAACCGGTGGGTCTTCGACCACCCCTTCTACCTGCTCCTGAACCTCGCGGTCGGCGGGTACTGGCCGGGTGACCCGGACGGCGGCACCCAGTTCCCGCAGCAGCTGGTCGTCGACTACGTCCACGTCACCAGCGGCAACAGCCCCAGCACCGCCACCGGCGCACAGCACTAGACGCCGCACTCGGCGAGTGAATGGTGCGGCCGCGCGGGAGTCCACATCGGACGGTTCACCGACGCGGCCGCACCACCGCGACATCGTCGACGCTCAGCGAACAATCCGGCCGGGGCCCTGCGTTCCCGCTGGGGGCGTCCGGAACGCAGGGCGGCCGTAGCAGGATCCTCTCGACGGAATCCATAGCCACGCTAACCAATCAGGCCGCCCCCGGACGCCGCCTCCCCACGGGTTCAGCCCGACGGGTCACCAATCCTGCCTCTTCGGGCAATCCTCCGGCGTTCCTACTCGGCCTGCTCAGCCCGCGCGGCCCGCTCGCGGAAGGCCTCGACGAGTTGCTGCTCGGCGTCACCGAGGTACTTCTCGAGCAGCGCCTCCGCCGCGGCACCGTCCCCGGCTTCGATGCGGTCGAGGATCTGGTGGTTGCGCTTGAGGTACGGCTCGTGGAACCGGCGCGGGTCGGCCATCATGTGGAAGGCCAGCCGTAACTCGGCGCAGACGCCCTCCATCAGCTCCTTGATCCGCTCACTTCCACTGATCTCGGTGATCTCGGCGTGGAAGCGGATGTTCGCGGTGCCGAGGTCCCGCCACCGGCCGTTCTCCTGCGCCAGGTCGCCGTCGGCGACCGTCTGCGCCAGCCTCGCGAACGTCGCGGGCTTCTCCGTGATGCCCCGGACGGCCGAACATTCGATGAGCTTGCGGACCTTGTAGAGATCGACGACGTCGGCCTCGCTCAGCACCCGGACGAAGACACCGCGGTTGAGTTCATGGCTCAGCAGCCGCTCATGCGTGAGCAGCCGGAACGCCTCACGCAGCGTGTTGCGGGAAACTCCGAGCGCGGTGCCGATGTCCAGCTCGGACAGGCGGACGCCGGGCAGGAAGTAGCCCTCCGCGATCCGGGTGCGCAGCACGCCCGCGACACGTTCGGCCGTGCTCGTGCGGCCGAGCAGGCCACGATCCGCTTCCAGACCCTGGCTGCCGCCACCCGCTATGACCACGTCAGTGATCCTACGCTTAGCCACGAGAACGATAAAATCAGAGTCTTGTGGGATTGTTCAACGATCCCTACAGTGACTAGGCGAGTCAGAAAGTGTGAGCCATGCCACGATGAGCACTCACCTGTGAGGTCCCGATGAACGCGATTGCCGACACCACCACCACGAAAGATCGCCCTTTCGCCTGGTTACGCACCCTCGGCCCGAAGGGCAGGCGCGCGTTCCTCGGCGCGTTCGGCGGTTATGGGCTCGACTCGTTCGACTACCAGACGCTGCCGCTGGGGCTCGCCGCGATCATGGCCTACTTCGGCATTTCGTCGGGGCAGGCGGGACTGCTCGGCACGACGACACTGGTCGTCTCGGCGATCGGTGGCGTCGGCGCGGGAATCCTGGCCGACCGCATCGGCCGCGTCCGCACGCTGCAGCTCACGATCGCGATGTACACGATCTTCACCGTGCTCTGCGGCTTCGCGCCGAACTTCGAGACGTTGCTGGTGTTCCGCGCGTTGCAGGGTCTCGGCTTCGGCGGTGAATGGGCGGCGGGCGCCGCGCTGGTCGCGGAGTACGCGCAAGCGCGCTACCGCGGCCGGACCGTCGCGTTCGTGCAGAGCGCGTGGGCCGTCGGCTGGGGCTTGTCGGTGGTCGTCTACACCGTCGTGTACAGCATCACCGGCCCCGATCTGGCCTGGCGCGTCATGTTCTGGGCCGGCGTCATCCCGGCGCTGCTCGTGCTGTGGCTCCGCCGCAGCGTGCAGGACGCGCCGCGAGCGGCCGAACGTCGTACGACGACCCGCGAGCGCGGCGCGCTGCTCCGGATCTTCCGGGGCGACCTGACACGCACCACGCTCTTCGCCTCGTTGCTGGCCACCGGCGTGCAGGGCGGCTACTACACGCTCAACACCTGGTTGCCGGCGTACCTGAAGAACACCCGCGGGCTCAGCGTCATCAACACGGGCGGGTACATGGCATTCCTGATCTGCGGCGCGTTCGTCGGCTACGTCTGCGGCGGGTATCTGACAGACCTGTTGGGGCGCAAGAAAACCTTCCTGCTCTTCTCCGTGCTCTCCGCGGTACTGATCGTCGCCTACGTGCAGATCCCGGCCGGGGCGAACGGCCTCGTCCTCGTGCTCGGTTTCCCGCTCGGCTTCTCGATGTCCGCGATCTTCAGCGGGTTCGGCGCGTTCCTCGCCGAGCTGTACCCGACCGCGCTGCGCGGCACCGGACAGGGCTTCACCTACAACTTCGGCCGCGCGGTCGGCGCGGTGTTCCCCGGCCTCGTCGGATTCCTCGGCGCCGGCGGTGGCATCGTCATCGGGGCGGCCGGTTATGTCCTCGCGGCGCTCGCGCTGCTCGGCCTTCCCGAAACCCGCGGCCGCGAACTGCTCGCCTAGGAGGTGCACGACGATGACGACCTACGACGACCCGGCGACGTTGACCCCGGCCGAAGCACGCGCCGTGTTCCGCGCCGGCACCGAGCGCCCGACGACGGGCTGGGCGCGCGGCTACACCCAGACGAACCTCATCGCGGTGCCCGAGGACTGGGCCTACGACGTCCTGCTGTTCTGCCAGCGCAATCCGCAGGCCTGCCCGGTGCTGGACGTGAGCGATCCCGGCGATCCCGGCAGCAGGCTCGCCGCGGGCGCGGATCTGCGCACCGACCTGCCGCGCTATCGCGTCTGGCAGAACGGCGTGCTGTCCGGCGAGGTCACCGACGCCGGTGGGCTGTGGCGCAGCGACATGGTGGCCTTCTCGATCGGCTGCAGCTTCAGCTTCGAGTCGATACTGGCCGCGGAGGACATCCCGCTGCGGCACATCGACCAGGGCCGCAACGTCGCCATGTACGTGACGAACATCGAATGCGAACCGGCGGGCAGGCTGCACGGGCCGATGGTCGTCTCGATGCGGCCGATCCCGGAAGACCGCGTCGGCGACGCCATCCGGCTCACCCGCGCGATGCCCGCGGTGCACGGGGCGCCGGTACACGTCGGCGATCCGCGTACGCTCGGCATCGAGGACCTCGACCGGCCCGGCTTCGGTGACCCGATCGACGCCGAGCCCGGCGACGTCCCCGTGTTCTGGGCGTGCGGGGTGACCCCGCAGGCGGCCCTGATGGCCTCGCGGCCGCCGTTCGCGATCACGCACGCACCCGGCTACATGTTCATTTCCGACCGGCTCGACAGCGAATATCGGGTGGACTGATGGATCTCAACAGCGATCTCGGAGAAGGTTTCGGCGCCTGGCGGATGGGCGACGACGAGGCGATGCTCGACATCGTCACCAGCGCGAACGTCGCGTGCGGTTTCCACGCCGGGGACCCCGGGGTGATGCGGCGCGTGTGCACGCTCGCGGCCGAACGCGGCGTGACCATCGGGGCGCACGTCGGCTACCGCGATCTGGCCGGTTTCGGCAGGCGGGCACTGGACATCACGCCCGAGGATCTGGCCGACGACGTGCTGTACCAGATCGGTGCGCTCGACGCGTTCGCCCGCGCGGCGGGCAGCCGCGTCCGGTACGTCAAACCACACGGCGCGCTTTACAACACCGCGGCGGTCGACCCGGATCAGGCCGGTGCCGTGGTCGAGGCACTGCGCCGGTACGAGCCCGGCCTCGCGCTGCTCTGCCCGCCGGGCTCGGAAATGCGGCGCCAGGCCGAAAAAGCGGGGATCGCGAGCTACGCCGAGGCGTTCGCCGACCGGGCTTACACCCCGGAAGGCCACCTGGTATCACGCCGGGAACCCGGCGCCGTACTGCACGAGGCCGACGCCGTGGCCGAGCGCGCGGTCGCCATGGCCACCACCGGCACGGTGTCCGCTGTGGACGGACAGGTGCTCGCGCTGAACCCGGATTCCCTGTGCGTGCACGGGGACACACCGGGCGCGGTGGAGCTGGCGAGGCGGATTCGCGACGGGCTGATGACGGCCGGGGTCAAGCCCGCACCGTTCGTGTCCGCCGGATGACCGGGAAGAACATGGAAGTCCACAAGCGACGGTGGCGGGTCTCGCCGTATGGCCGCCGGGCGGTGCTCGTCGATCTCGACGGGCAGGAGGACGTGCTCGGCCTGCACGGCGCGCTCGACCAGGAGCAGCCCGACGGCGTGACCGAGCTCGTCCCGGCGGCACGCACGTTGCTGGTGCGGTTCGACCCGGACCGCACCAGCCACGAGCGGCTGACCGACGACCTGCTCCGGCACTCCACAGTGGACGTTTCGGCGCGGGCAAACCGTGAGGTCGTCATCGAAGTCCGCTACGACGGCGAGGATCTGGGCGAAGTCGCGGAGTACACCGGGCTGTCGGTGGCCGAGGTGGTGGAACGCCACGAACAGGGCGGGTACGTCGCGGCGTTCTGCGGCTTCGCACCGGGTTTCGCCTACCTGACCGGGCTCGATCCGATACTGCACGTGCCGCGGCGGGCCACGCCGCGCACCCGCGTGCCCGCCGGGTCGATCGCGATCGCCGGGGAATACACGGCGGTGTACCCGAACTCGTCACCCGGCGGCTGGCGCCTGCTCGGCCACACCGGGCATCCGGTGTGGGACACCGAACGGGCGCGACCGAATCTGCTCACCCCGGGCACCCGGGTGCGGTTCACCAGAGCGCGCCGATGACCGCGAAGCTCGACGTACTGCGGCCCGGCCCGTTCACCACCGTGCAGGATCTGGGCCGTCCCGGACTGGCGGCGATCGGCGTCGGCCGCTCCGGCGCCGCGGACCGCGGCGCGCTCCGCCTGGCGAACCGGCTGGTCGGCAATCCCGAAGGGCACGCCGCGCTGGAGACCACGCTCGGCGGGCTCGCCCTGCGGGCGTCGGAGACGGTGACCGTCGCCGTCACCGGGGCGCCGTGCCCGATCACCGCCGGCGGCCGCGCGGCCGGGCCGAACGCGCCGATCATCCTGCGTCCCGGCGACGAGCTGGTGCTCGGCCTGCCGGAACGTGGTTTGCGGTGCTACGTGGCGGTTCGAGGTGGCTTCGACGTCCCCGCGATCCTCGGCGCCCGCGCGACCGACACCCTCGGCAAGCTCGGCCCGCCGCCGCTGGCGGCCGGGATGTCGCTGCCGGTCGGGAATGTCGTGCTCGGGCCGCCCGCCGTGGATCTCGCCCCGCGCCCTGGCCTGCCGGCCGAGCCGTGCCTGCGGATCACCCCGGGACCACGGCTGGACTGGTTCACCGCCGACGCACTGTCCACAATGGTGTCGCGGCCCTACACCGTGACGTCCGATGTGGACAGAGTCGGCATCCGGTTCACCGGCCCGCGACTGAACCGCGCCCGCGAAGGCGAGTTGCCACCCGAGGCGTGCGTACCAGGCGCGCTGCAGGTGCCGCCGTCGGGCACGCCGATCCTGTTCCTCGCCGATCACCCGGTGACCGGTGGCTACCCGGTGATCGCGGTCGTCGACGAGGACTATCTCGACCTCGCCGCCCAGCTCCGCCCGGGTACTCCGGTCCGGTTCACCGTCTCGGGCGCGTGAGCAGCCAGGCGAGGTTGATGACCGCGAGCGAGCCCCAGATCCAGCACAGCACCGTCGGCTCGAACTGCGCGACCACCGTCGCGAACGCGCCGAAGGCCACCGTGCCCAGCACGACCCCGGCACCACGACCGGCGTCGAGCGCGCTGCGCAGGGGACCCGGTTCGGCCAGCCGCTCGGCCAGGTAGGCATCGAAGGCCTCGGCCACGCGGTCGTCGATCTCGTCGCGCAGCACCGGGTCGAGACGCTCAGGCATGGGCCACCGCCAGCGACCGCGCGGGCCGGGTGACCGCGGCGGGCCGCGGCGCCGGCGCTGTCCTGCGCAGTGCGACGAAGACACACACCGCGGCCAGCGGCAGTTCGAGCGCGATCGCCATGATCAGCGACACCACGAGGTCGCTGCCCGCGGTCAGCACGTCGAACCAGGCGTCCACGAACAGGAGCACCGCCGTCCCGATCGACGCGAGCGGCGCCCGGTGATCGCCCCGCCGGACCAGCCACGCCGTGGCGAGCAGCCCGGCGGCCTCCAGCAGGTCCAGCCCCACCCACGCGACACGCCAATGCTGCGCCGGGTAGACGTCGGGCAACGTCGCCCAGAGCACGCCGATCCACGGCAGCAGGCACGCCCCCGCGAGCAGGAACAGCCTTCCGGCCAGGTCTTTCCGCATGACAGCCCCCGATAGGTCACGGCGCCCCCTAGCGCCTCGACGACCACGCTAGCCGATTGCAGAGACTTTTTGCAAACTTGCTTTGCAGTACTTCTCTGCAATACGGTGACCGCATGGCGGAACGTCCCGAGCGCCGCGTGCTCACCGGCGCGGACATCAAGGCGCTGTACAAGGCGCTGTCCAATCCGGTGCGCCGCGACATCCTGAGCTACCTCGGCGACCACGGCGAAGCGAACTCGACCAGCGTCGCGAAAGCGCTCGGCGAGAGCACCGGGACGACCAGCTATCACCTGCGCAAGCTCGCGGATCTGAAACTGATCGCCGAGATCGAGGAGCGCTCCAACGGACGCGAGCGCTGGTGGCGGTCGCTTTCGAAGGACATCTACACCCCGCCCGGCCTGGAGATGACCCCGGACGAGCGCGAGGCCGCGACCAAGCTCGGCGCGCTCAAGATGAGCCACGACCTCGGACTCGTCGTCAGCGCGTACACCGGGTATGACACCGCCGGCGGCTGGAACCAGATCTACCGCAGCGGGCTCCGGATGACCGAGGAGCAGATCGCGTCGTTCGTCGAGGAGTACCAGACCCTGATCTGGAAGTACGTGAACGAGCCCGGCGAAAAGCCGCCCGGGTCCCGGCAGATGGCCGTGCGGCTGTACATGCTGCCCGACGAGGGCCCGCATCCGACACCGCCCAAACTGGACGGCGACGAGGGCTAGAGGCCGGACACGCGGAGCGTCAGATTGAGCCTGCCGGTCAGGCCCAGCGCCGGATCCGCCGTGCCCGGCAGGGTTTTCGGCACCCCATGATACGCCAGCCGCGACGCGCCACCGAAGACGAACAGGTCACCGGAGCCCAGTTCGACGTCGGTGTAGGGCTGCCCGCGGTTCTCGGTGTTCCCGAAGCGGAACACACAGGTGTCGCCGAGGCTGAGGGACACCACCGGCGCGAGGCTGCGTTCGTCCTTGTCCTGATGCATCCCCATCCGTGCGGCGGCGTCGTAGAAGTTCACGAGCGCGACGTCCGGCCGGTAGTCCTCGGCGGGCGAACCGTACGCGTCCGCCAGCCCGCGGCGCCCGAGATCGCCGAGCCAGTCCGGGAACGGCAGCACCGGCGAGCCGTCGCCGTCGTCGATCGTGCGCGAGTAGCGGTAGGGATACCAGTGCCAGCCGAGACAAACCGTGCGCACGGACATCACGCCGCCGCTCGGCAACCGCGCCGACCGGTAGCCACGCCAGTTCCGGCAGGCCTCGACCAGCTCGCGTTGCGCGTCGAGATCGAGCCAGTCCGGCACGTGCACCGCGCCGGGTGCGATCTCGGCCCGCGGGCGGGGAAGCAGCGCGTCCACGTCGGCGATTCTGCCACCGGGCACACCGCGTAACCGCTCGCTATCCGCCGCGCGACGTTCGAACTTTTTCCGGCACCTCCGCCCGCCAGCCGAGCACCACCCGCTGACCCCGGAAAGCTACATTCGCCGCCGCCAGCCTCCGCATTCCTCGCTCGAATGGCGCAGCGCCGAAATCGCGCAGCCGACTTCCTCTGCTCTGCGTCACCATTCTTGCGAGACTGCCACAGAATTGTGATCCACGGCACACTCGATCAGCAACGAGGCGGTCACGTGACCAGTGACCGCCACCCCGGCTACCGCGCGTGTTCATGGGGAAGGCCGCACGGGGTGGTCCGGCCCCGTGGCGGGCCGAGCAGCCGGATCAGCGAACCGTCCGGCACGCCGAGGATGTCCTCGAGATTCCGCAACGCCCGCAACGATTCCGGCCGCTCCGGCCGGCACCGGCCCGACTGCCAATGACTCAGCGTGGCCAGGCTCAGCGAAGTCCCCCTGCTCCGCAAGCGGTAACGGATGCGATCGAGGCCGAGCCCCCTGGCCCGGATCGCCGCGCGCAACGCCTCGGCGAACGGGCCCGTTTCGAGCAACCGTTCCAGTTCACTCCCCGTGCGTTCCCCCCGGTCGATGGTCCTTGGTCGTTGACCGGTCATGGTTTTTTCGCTCCGAGATACAGCTGGTGAGAACACTGGAGCGTAGGCGCCGCGCGGCAGGATCGGAAGGGTGCTCACCCAGGTGCTTCAGGCGAGCGCGCGCAGCGATCGGGCGATGGCCGCGAAGGGCTGGGTATAGCCGGAATTGACTGTGGCGTAGGAGATCCCCCACTTCTCTCGCCAGCCGAGAAGTGTGTCGGCGGCCTGCCCGGGATCGGTGGGGAGCACGGTCACCGCGCCGGACGCGGCGAGTTCCGGGACGTCGACTCCGGCGAACCGCGCGACGTGCGGCGCCGGCTCGTCCCCGATCGCCATCAGGTTCACCGCCAGCTCGATCTCGCCGAGCCGCGTACCGGCGAGTTCGCGGAACTTGTCCACAATGGACAGCGCTTCGTCCGGCGTGGTCCGCGGCAACCACGAGAACGTGACGATGTCGGCC
This sequence comes from Amycolatopsis sp. NPDC059021, assembly GCF_042739895.1. Classification (NCBI taxonomy): domain Bacteria; kingdom Bacillati; phylum Actinomycetota; class Actinomycetes; order Pseudonocardiales; family Pseudonocardiaceae; genus Amycolatopsis; species Amycolatopsis sp. NPDC059021. The sequence goes on along the minus strand of NZ_JBHYIQ010000013.1, from coordinate 52,747 downwards.
TCGCGGGCGGCCAGCGCGAGCATCTTCGGCCCCCGCGCGGCCATGAGCAGCTTCGGCCGGTCCGGCGTGCTCTTGATCAGCTCGATCGTGGCTTCCAGCCGCTCGATGCGCTGCGCCATCCCGGGGTAGTCCCTGCCCAGTGACCGGGCGTGGTCGTCGGCACCGGGACGGCCGGCACCGAGGCCGAGTTCGAACCGGCCGCCCGTCTGCCGGTGCAGCGTCCGGACCTGCCAGTCGAGCTGACGCGGATCGCGGAACGGGTCGGCGAGCACGAACGTGCCCACCCGGAGCGTGCTGGTGACCGCCGCGGCGGCCGGGACGAGCGTCAGCGGGTCGGAGCCGGCGACCGGGTCGGTGGCCAGCATCGTGTCCAGGCCGAGCTCCTCGACCTGCTTCGCCTGCGCGGTCCACGCGGCCAGGTCCGGCGAGAACCCGGCGACGATCCCGAAGCGGAAGGGTTTCGATGTCATGCGGTCATCCTGCGCCGGGGGACATGGCCGCCACATCCGCTCCAGGACGTCAACCGCGGATACGTCCCGCTGCGCACGTGGGATGAAGGGGACGTTCGTCTCATGCCATGCGACGAACGTCCCCTTCAGCGCGTCCTGCGCGAGGAAAGTCCCCTTCAGCGCAGCGCGACCGACAACGCCTGCGCGATCTCCTTGCCGATGGCGTGCGTGGCGGTGTCCGGCGGCGAGCCCACCTTGACGACCATCGGGCCGCCGAAGGGCTGCCGCTCGACGACCTCGATCCGTTTGCCGAGCCCGATGGCGTGCTCGGTCAGATACCGCAGCAGTTCCGGGTCGGTGTCCCAGACCCGCACGATCTCGCCGACGGCACCGGGCGGCAGATCGTCCAGGATCCGCATCGGCAACTCCTCGACACTGCCGTCGGGCGCCGGGATCGGGTCGCCGTGCGGATCGCGCACGGGGTTGCCGAGCTTCGCCGCGATGCGCTCGACCAGCCTGTCGGACACCGCGTGCTCCAGCGCGTCGGCCTCGGCGTGCACCTCGTCCCAGGTGTAGCCGAGCTCGGAGACCAGGTACGTCTCGATCAGCCGGTGCCGTCGCAGCACCGACCGGGCCAGCTGCCTGCCCTCGCCGGTCAGCTCGATCCCGCGGTAGGGCACGTGCGCGACCAGGCCCAGCTGCGCGAGCTTCGTGACCATGCCCGAAGCCGACGACGGGCTCACCTCGAGCCTGCCGGCGAGCGAAGCGTTGGTGACCGCCTCACCCCGCTCGACCAGCCCGTAGATCACCCGGACGTAGTCCTCGACCGACGAAGACCTCCGGACCGAACCATCACCCATGCCGAATACGATACGGCGTGATCAGGGTCGCCAGCGGTAGCGGATCCATCCCGGCACCGGTTCGGCGCCTAGATCGGCGTAGAACGCTTCGCCCTTTTCGTTCCCCGCCTGCATGTCCCACTCGACCCGCCCGGTCGTCCGCGCGCGCAGCGCGTCGAGCAGCTCGCGGCCGAGCCCGTGCCGCCGGTACTCCGGCCGGATGAACAGGTCGTCCAGCCAGATCCCCGGCCTGGCCTCCCAGGTCGAGAAGCTCCAGCTGCAGAACGCGAAACCCGCGACCTTGTCCGGGTCGCCCGGCACGGTGGCGATCAGCACCCACGCCTTGGGGTCCGGCCCGAACAGATAGCCGCTCATCTCGGCGCGGTCGAGCTTCAGCTCGGTGTTTCCCTCATACTCCGCGTGTTCTTCGATGAGCGCGCAGATCTCCTCGGCGTCCTCGAACACCGCTTCCCGGACCGGCATCGGCCAGCACTCCTCTCGGTCGTCAGTTCGGGGCTTCGTAGCGCAACTCGCCGCCGACGGCGGTGGCCAGCACCCGAGCATCGTCCATAGTGGACTCGTCGGTCGGGTCGGCCGACAGCACGGCGAAGTCCGCGAGCTTGCCGGGTGTCAGCGTTCCCAGGTCATTCTCGGCGAAGGCGGCGTACGCCGAGCCGTGGGTGTAGGCCCGCAACGCCTCGCGTGGGGAAAGCGCTTCCTGCGGGCCGAACGGGGCACCGGAGGACGTCCGGCGCCGCACCATGTCGGCGAGCGCGAGCAGCGGAGCGCCGTTCACGACCGGGCGATCCGAACTCGCGGGCAGCACGCATCCCGCGTCGAGCAGGCTCTTCAGCCGGTAGCACCACGCGACCCGCTCCTCGCCGAGCGCGGCGCGCATCCCGTCGCCGAGTTCGTTGACGAACCGGCCCTGCGGTGAGGGGATCAGGCCGAGCCGCGCCATCCGCGCCAGCTCGTCCGGCTGCAGGACCGCGCAGTGCTCGATCCGGTGCCGGTGATCGGCACGGGGATGCGCGGCGAGCGCGGCCTCGTAGGCGTCGAGCACGACGGTGATCGCCCGGTCCCCGATCGCGTGCGTCGCGATCTGCCAGCCCGCCTCGTGCGCCCGCATGATCGTCCTGGCGAGTTCGTCCTCGGGCAACTGGAAGTAGCCGACGTTGTCCGGCTCGCCCGCGAACGGCTCGTGCATGGCGCAGGTCCTGCCGACCAGCGAGCCGTCGGCGAACAGCTTCATCGGGCCGATCCGCAGCCACTCGTCGCCGAGCCCGGTGCGCAGGCCGAGATCCAGGCCGAAACCCGCGCCGTCGCTCAGTTCGTGCAGGACCGGCGCGCCGACCATCACCGTGGCCCGGACGCGCAGCAGTCCGCGTTCGCGTGCCAGCTGGTACGCCGCCAGCTCCGCCGGCGACTCGCCGACGAGCCCGCCGCCGATCCCGGCCTCCTGGACGCTGGTGATGCCCTCGGACAGGTACACCTCGCTCGCCCTGTCGAGCCCGCGGACCAGCGTTTCGATCGGAGTCGGGTAGGTCAGCGGATCGAGCAGCCGCTGGGCCTGCTCCCGCAGCAGCCCGGTCGGCGAACCGTCGCCGTCGAGCACGATGTCCCCGCCCACCGGCACGTTCGCGACGTCCAGCCGGTCGAGCACCGCGGTGTTGACCACGCACATATGCCCGGAGGTGTGCCTGAGCTGGACGAGCTTTCCCGGGGCCGCGCGGTCGAGACCGTGACGATCGGGATGGCCGCCGACGAGCTTGTTCTGGTCGTAGCCGCTGCCGACGACCCAGCTGCCCTCGGGCAGTTCGGCCGCCCGCCGCGCGATCGCGGCGTAGACCTCCTCGACGCTGCGGCAGTCGCTGAGCGGGACGTGGTCGAGCGACATCCCGAACCAGGCCATGTGGTTGTGCGCGTCATGGAAGCCGGGGACGACCACCGAGCCGCCGAGGTCGACCCGCCGACGTGCCGACAACGCTTCGGCGTCCTCGCCGAGCGCGACGACCCGGCCGTGCAGGACGGCCAGCGCGCTTGTCGTGGTTTCCCCGGTCAGCACCAGGGCGTTCTCGTAGACCGCGTCGACCCGCATGAATCGGACCCTATCGATCGATCGATCGAACGTCTAGGCTCGCCCCCATGAGCACCGTGGACCTCGCCGTCGCCGACGGCATCGCCCAGATCCGGCTGAACCGGCCCGAGCGGCTGAACGCCGTCGCCCCGGCACTGGTCGAGGACCTGCTGGCCGCACTCGACGACGTCGCGCGCGGTGACGCCCGCGTGGTCGTCCTGTCCGGGAACGGCCGCGCGTTCTGCGCGGGCCACGACCTGAAGGAGCCCACCCCGGAGGGTGACTCACGCACGCGGCTCGACCGGTTGCAGGACGTGACACGACGGCTGCGCGCGTTGCGGCAGCCGGTGATCGCCGCGGTGCACGGCTACGCGATCGGGGCGGGCGCGGAGTTCGCGCTGGGCTGCGACCTGATTCTCGCCGCCGAGGACGCGGTGTTCCGGTTCCCCGAGGTCTCGCTCGGGCTGAGCGTCACCGGGGCGGCGTCCCGGCTGCTGCCGTTGCTGGTCGGACCGCTCAAGGCGAAGGAACTGCTGCTGCTCGGCGACCGGATCTCCGGAACGGAAGCGCGCGAACTGGGGCTGGTCAACGCGGTCTTCCCGGCAAACGAACTCCCGGAGCGCGCACACGACTGGGCGGAGAAGATCGCCTCACACCCCGCCGAAGCGGCCACGATGGCCAAGCGAGTCCTCGACTCCGGCATCGACAACGCGCTGGAATCCGCGCTGGAGCTGGAGGTCAGCCACGCGCTGATCACCGAGCACTCGGCCGCGGTGCGGGCGTCGACCGAAGCGTTCCGGAGCCGGGCATGACGCCGTTGCGCGAGTGCACCACACTGGTCGAACTGCTCACCCGCGCCGCCGAGCTCTGGCCGGAGCGGACCGCCTGGATCTTCGACGAAACGGGCGAGCGGCTCACCTTCGCCGACGTCGACCGCCGCAGCTCACGGCTCGCGCTCACCCTGCTCGACCTCGGCGTGCAGGCAGGCGACCGGGTCGCGGTGATGCTGCGCAACCAGCCGGAATTCCCGCTGCTGTGGCTCGCGCTGGCGAAACTCGGCGCGGCGCTGGTGCCGGTGAACACGAACTACCGGGAGTTCGACGGCGCCCACGTGCTGCGGCATTCCGGCGCGCGATTCGCCGTCGTCGCGACGGAATTCGCCGAACTGATCGGCCGTATCGCACCGGAAACCACGCTCGAACGAACGCTGACGATCGACGAACTCGCCGCGCTCACCCCGGGCATCGGCGCGGCCCGGTTCGCCACGACCGCCGAGCGGCCGGTCAACATCCAGTACACCTCGGGCACCACCGGCGCCCCCAAGGGCTGCGTGCTGCCCAACCGGTACTGGACGACGCTGGCGATCAGCCTGGCCACCGAGTTCCCCGCGGTCGGCGAGGACGACGTCTTCCTGACCGCGCAGCCGTTCCACTACATCGATCCACAGTGGAATGTCGCGTTGGGGCTCGCCGGCGGCGCGACGCTCGTGGTGCTGGATCGCTTCCACCCCACGACGTTCTGGGCGAAGGTCCGCGAGTACGAGGTCACCTGGTTCTACTGCCTCGGGATGATGCCCGCGCTGCTGCTGCGCCAGCCGCCGCACGAGGACGACCGGAACCACCGGGTGCGCGCGATCACCGCGTCGGCGATTCCCCTGGAGCTGCACGCGGAGCTGGAGGAACGCTGGGGCGTGCCGTGGTACGAGGCGTTCGGGATGACCGAGACCGGCGGCGACATCCGGATGACCGCGGCCGACCACGACGAGACGGTCGGCACCGGCTGTCTCGGGCTGCCCCACGCCGCCCGCGAGGTGGTGATCGCCGGAGACGACGACAAGCCGTTACCGCGCGGGGAAACCGGGCAGCTGCTCATTCGCGGGGTCGGGCTGATGCACGGCTACCACGAGGACCAGGAAGCGACCGAGCGCGCCTTCGCCGGTGGCTGGTTCCACACCGGTGATCTGGCCAAAATGGACGATCGGGGGCGGGTCTACTACGTCGGGCGTACCAAGGACATGATCCGCCGCAGCGGGGAGAACGTGTCCGCCGACGAGGTGGAACGCGCGCTGCTGCTGCATCCCGCGGTACGGCTGGTGGCGGTCGTCGCGGTGCCCGACGAGCTGCGTGGCGAGGAGATCAAGGCGTACGTCGTCTGCGACGGCGACCGTCCCGAGCCCGTAGAACTGGCCGAGTTCTGCGCGGAGAAGCTGGCCTACTTCAAGATCCCACGGTTCTGGGCCTTCCCGGACGAGCTGCCGCTGACGCCGTCCGAACGGGTCGCGAAGGGCGAACTGCGGAAGATCGCCGACCCGCGCGCGGGCAGCTGGGACCGGACGGCGGGCCGATGGCTGTGACCAGTCGCGAGCGTGTCCGCGCGGCGGCCGTCAAACTCTTCGCCGCCAAGGGTTTCCACGGCACCGGGATCCGGGATCTCGCGCAGGAGGCGGAACTGTCCTCGGCCAGCCTGTACCACTACATGGGCACCAAGGAGGATCTGCTCGCCGACATCATGACCACCGCGCTGCGCCGCCTGCTCGACACCGCACGCCACGCCGTGGCCGAGGTCACCGACCCGGTCGCCAGGATGCGCACGCTGGTCGCACTGCACGTCCTCGCGCACGCGATCCTGCCGGCGGAAACCCGCGTGGTGGACAACGAACTGGACGTCCTCTCCGAGGGGCCACGCGATCAGGTGGTCCGGTTACGGGACGACTACGAAAAGCTCTGGTCCGACACCATCGAGGAGGGCGTCGCCGCCGGTGTCTTCCACACCGCGCACCCGGCGGTCACCCGGTTGGCGTTACTGGAGATGTGCAACGGGGTCGCACGGTGGTATTCGCCACGCGGGCCGCTCGCCCTCGACCAGCTGGCCGCGCATTACGCCGAACTCGCGCTGCGTGCCCTCGGCTGCGATTGTCCGGCCGGTGTTTCGGAGTTGCGACGGGAGCGCGAAATGGTCGCGAAAGTGTGGGGAGTGCCCGTTTAGCGGCGCTTTTACCACCGTACGCCTTGCCCCGGGCGCGAGTGTGGGGGACGCTCGAAGGGTGACTGAGCAAACGATCCAACTGGAACTGGACGACTCGGGTCTCGCACCTGGTCTGCCGACCCCGGCAAACCCCCGCGATCAGGTGCAGGACGTGCCTTACCGCCCCGTGGAGTTCCGTGACGACGACCTCCCCGCGGCACTGGAACGGTGTGCGGGCTGGCTACGTCAGGCCCAGGAGTGGCTCGGTGAGCCGCTGGACGTGCTGGCGATCCACCTCGACTACGACGAACGGCAGGGTTCGCCCTACTACGACGTGAAGCTGTTGTGCAACGAGGAGGACCTGGCGGGCGTCCCCATCGCGCTCCGGAACCAGAAGTAGGAACCTGAAGTGGGGGGTTGTGGACCATATGGGCCTCTGTCAGACGGGTGTGGTGGGAGTAAGGGGTCTTGGGCGAGTGGCCGTGGGCCCGCGCCCTGTTGGGCGCGG
>NZ_JBHYIQ010000013.1:43613-45900 GCF_042739895.1 Amycolatopsis sp. NPDC059021 | reverse complement strand
ACGAGGAAACGTGGGCTCGGAAATGAGTAAAACAGACACCGGTTACCGCCACCTTACGGGCGTCTGACGCCCGTAAGGTGGCCTTAACGGCATGTGGGCCTCAGCCCAGGACGCCGCCGACCTTGACGTGCCCCTTGAGCAGGTTGCGGGCGATGGTCCGGCGCTGGATCTCGTCGGTGCCCTCGTAGATGCGCAGCAGCCGCAGCTCGCGGTACCAGCGCTCGATCGGCAGTTCCCGCGTGTAGCCCATCCCGCCGTGGATCTGCAGGACGCGGTCGACGATCTCGTTCGCCTTCACCCCGCCGTACAGCTTCGCCATCGACTGCGCGTGCCGCGAGTCCATCTTCTGGTCGACCTGCCACGCCGCGTGCAGCACCAGCCAGCGCAGCGCTTCCAGCTCGACGCCGGAGTCCGCGATCATCCACTGGATGGCTTGGCGCTCGGCGATCTTCTGCCCGAACGTCTCCCGCGTGTTGGCATGCTCGATGGCCATCGACAGCAGCCGCTCGCACGACCCGATCGCGCGTGCCGGGAGCAGGTACCGGCCCTGGCCGATCCACTGCATCGCGAGTTCGAACCCGCGTCCTTCCTCACCGAGGATCTGCGAGGAAGGCACGCGAACGTCCTGGAACACCAGCGAAGCCGGGCCCCACTCACCCATCGTGTCGATGTACTCGGACTTCCAGCCCATCTCCCGGTCGACGAGGAAGCACGTGACGCCGCCGTTCGCGCCCTTCTCCGGGTCGGTGATGGCGAAGACCATGGTGAAATCGGCCTCGTTGCCGCCGGTGATGAACGTCTTCTCGCCGTTGATGATCCAGTCGTCGCCGTCCTTGCGGGCCGACGTCCGGATCGCCTTCGCGTCCGATCCGGCACCCGGTTCGGTGATCGCGAAACAGGACTTCCGCTCGCCCGAGATCGTCGGGAGCAGGTAGCGCTCCTTCTGCTCCTCGTTGGCGTGGAACAGGATGTTGTCCGCCGAGCCACCGAAGCGGAACTGGACGAAGGTGCGGCCGAGCTCGGCTTCGAGCAGGGCCGCCATCACCGCGGACAACCCCATGCCGCCGTACGCCTCGGGCGTCAGCACACCCCAGAACCCGGATTCCTTGGCCTTGAGCTGGAGGTCGCGCAGCTCGTCGGAGGTGATCCCCGGCTGCCCGGCACGCTCGCGGCGCAGGACCTCCGGCTCGAGCGGAATCAGCTCGCGCTGGACGAAGGTGCGGACCCAGTCGCGCACTTCCCGTTCCTCGACGCTCAGGGTGAAATCCATGGCTACCTCTTCTGCGGAATTCTCTGCCCGACACGGTCGCGGCCGCGGGAGGCGCCACGACACTGGCTAAGCGCTTGCTTAGTCCAGGATACCCGTACTCCCGGTCACGTCTACCCCGCACGCGTGACAAGCGGGATCGGGCGCGGAAAGATCGAACGCAGGAGACAGAACTTGGGGGTTCCGGTGATGGAAATCGCAGTCCGGTGGTCACGGCCACTGCCGAACGAGGAGCGTTTCCTGCGCTTGCTCGACGACGTCGAACTCGGGCGGCACGAGGCATACCGGCAGGAAGCGGACAAGCGGCGCTTCCTCACCGGACGGGTGCTCGCCAAGACGCTCGCCGCCGAACGGCTCGGCCTCGACGTCGAGACGGTGCGGTTCGACGCGACGTGCGAGGACTGCGGGAAGCCGCACGGACGGCCGCGGGTGCCGGGCTCGGATCTGACGCTGACTATCTCGCACTCGGGTGACCTGATCGGCGTCGCGGCGACCGACGGCGTCCCGATCGGCCTCGACGTCGAGACCGCCACCCGCCGCGCGGACGACTCACTGATCGACTACGCGCTGAGCCCGGTCGAGCAGAAGGCGCTGGCCGGCCTGACCGCCGAGGAGCGGACCGCCGCGTTCTTCGTCTACTGGACCCGCAAGGAAGCCGTGATGAAGGCGACCGGCAAGGGCCTGAAGATCCCGCTACAGAGCATCACGTTCTCCGGCCACGACGAGCCCGCGCGCCTGGTGTCCTCCGACGACGCGGCACTCGACCCGGCACTGACCCGCCTCGCCGACCTGGAGGCCACCGAGGGCTACCGCGCCGCCGTCGCGGTGCTGACCACCGAGGATCTCCAGGTCAGCGAGCACTTCTGGACCCCTGAGTTCTGAGCGCGCGGGAGCAAGGGCAGAACGGCCTCTGAAGGCCACCTTGAGGGAGAATTATTTCCCCAAAGTTGCCATAAAAACATGGACTATAAAAAAAAAAACAAACCACCCAACAAATGAACAAAGCGGGGAGGCGGGTAG
>NZ_JBHYIQ010000013.1:20507-43603 GCF_042739895.1 Amycolatopsis sp. NPDC059021 | reverse complement strand
ACCTTGAGGGACTTGAGTTCCCTCAAGGTGGCCTTCAGAGACTTCGGCAGGCCGGGGACGGGCTGAGGCGGGCAGAGCGCTCAGACGTACGGGAGATTCGCGTCCGCCAGGCCCATCGCGCCCAGCAGCGTCCGGAACTTCGCGCTCGTCTCGTCCAGCTCGGCCCGCGGATCCGAGTCGGCCACGATGCCGCCGCCCGCGTAGAGCCGCATCGACGTGTCGGCGACTTCGGCGCAGCGGATCGCGACGGCCCACTCGCCGTCCCCGGCCGCGTCGACCCAGCCGACGGCACCGGCGTAGTAGTCCCGGTCGAACGGCTCCAGCTCGCTCACCAGCGAACGCGCGCCCTCGGTCGGGGTGCCGCAGATCGCCGGGGTGGGGTGCAGCGCGGCGGCCAGGTCCAGCGCGGTGATGCCGGGATCGGCCAGCTCGCCGGTGATGGCGGTCCGCAGGTGCCAGATCGCGGGGGTGGACACCAGTTCCGGGCCGTAGGGAACGTCCAGCGAGCGGCAGAACGGCCGCAGCGCCTCGACGACGTAGTCCACGACGACCGCGTGCTCGATCTGGTTCTTGCGCGAGGTCCGCAGCTCCTCGCCATTGGCCCGGTCGGTCTCCGGATCGGCCGAGCGTGGCATCGACCCGGCGTGCGGGAGGGTGAAGACGGAGCGGCCGGCGCGCGAGAGCAGCAGCTCCGGGGTGGCGCCGACGAGGGTCCGGCCACCCGGCAGCTCGGCGGCGTAGGTGAAGTGGCGGGGGTTCTCCCTGGCCAGGTTGCGCACGATGTGCTCGGCACGCAGCGGTTCGGCGAATTCGAGGTCGAGGGCGCGGGCGAGGACCGCCTTGCTGAACCCCCGGTCGGCCAGCGCGGCGACCGTGGCGGCCACGTTGTCCATATGCGCTTCGGGCGAGGGCACGGCACGGACGTCCGAGGGCCGCGGCAGCACCTCCCGCGGCAGGACACCAGCGACGGAGGAGTCATCCGCGTCGGCGCGGAACACCGTTCGCGGGAGTACGAGATGCCCAGGGACACGCGTGCCGGAGCCGGTGTCGAAGGGCAGGACACCGACCGCCAGCGGTGCACGGGCAGCCTTCAGCTGCCGGGCCACCTCAGCGGCGAGCCGACCCGGGTCGGTATCGGTGACGGTCCGCTGGACACCCTGCGCGAGCAGGGCACGGCGGGCCGTCGCGAGCAGGAAGTCACCCCGCTGGTAGCGGGCGGCGAGGTCGACCGGGGTCGCCGGCGCGGTACTGGTCGTCACGCCTCCAGCGTCCCAGGATCCGGGAGGTCCGCGGGGAAAGTGTTGCCGGGACAACACCGTGTCCAGGCTCCTGCCACCGGCAGGATCACACCTTCCCCGCGGGGACTCCCCGACGGCTACTTGAGCGCGTCGATGAGCGCCTCACGCTGGCGCTCGCCGAGGCCGGCTGCACGCCGGTCGGGGTCGATGCCCGCCTGCTCGAGCAGGGCGGCGACCTTGACAGCGCCCAGGCCGGGGACGGCCTTCAGCAGCTGGGTGACCTTCGTCTTCCCGATGGTCTTGTTCTCCTTGGCCTGCTTGAGCACCTTCTCGATGCTCTCCTTGCCGGACTTGATCGACGCAAGCAGCTCGGAACGCGCCTTACGTGCCTCGGCCGCCTTCGCGAGGGCCTCGGCGCGCTGCTCCGGAGTCAACGTGGGCAGAGCCAACGTAGTAGTCCTTTCCTCTCAGGTCTCCGCTTTCGCGGCCGACGGCCTTATCCCGGTGCTTGCAGGCGCAAGCGCTGGCCAGCCGTCTCTTACCACCGCCCCAGTAAACGCCACGACGTTCACGGACGTGCAACCGACACGCACTTATTACCCCTCGACCACCCGGCGGGCAACCCGTCGCGTCGCCGCTCCAGCCTGCGGAAACGTCCACCCGCCACGCCCCGCACCCGGGTCGGCTCACTCGAAAGTGCGGTGCATTTCACCCGCTATGGGTGACTACTTTCGGCGCCACATAAGGAAAATGTTGAAAATTGATGATCTTGTACCGGATTTCGCGGACACCCGTTAGCGGGACGTCGTAACCGAAGAGTTGCCTGTGTCGACCATGCTCGGAACGCCCGTTCCGCATTAGAGTCGGCGGCACCCAGACCATCGGCGAAAGAGTCCACGGGAGTCGCCCATGTTGAGCACGATGCAGGACGGGCCGCTGTCGCTGGCCACGCTGCTCCGCCACGGCACCTCGGTGCACGCGGGGAGCGAAGTCATCACCTGGACCGGTTCAGAAGCCCGCCGCGAGAGCTACGCCGACCTCGGCAGGCACGCCGCCCGGCTCGCGAACGCCCTCCGGAGCCTCGGGGTGACCGGCGATCAGCGCGTCGGCACGTTCATGTGGAACAACGCCGAGCACCTCGCCGCCTATCTCGCCGTCCCCTCGATGGGCGCGGTGCTGCACACGCTGAACATCCGGCTGTTCCCCGAGCAGCTGACGTTCGTGGCCAACCACGCCGAGGACCACGTCGTCATCGTCGACGGCACGCTGGTCCCGCTGCTGGCCAAGCAGCTACCAGGGTTCAAGACGGTCAAGCACGTGATCGTGGCGAACGGCGACGCCTCGGCGCTGGAGGCGCCGGCCGGAGTCCAGGTGCACTCCTACGACGCGCTGCTGGCCGCGCAGTCCGACGAGTTCGACTGGCCGCTGGTCGACGAGCGCTCGGCCGCCGCGATGTGTTACACCTCGGGCACGACCGGTGACCCCAAGGGCGTCGTGTACTCGCACCGCTCGATCTGGCTGCACTCGATGCAGGTCTGCATGACCGACAGCATGCGGCTGGCCCAGCACGACAAGGCCCTCGCGATCGTCCCGATGTTCCACGCGATGGCCTGGGGCATGCCCTACGCCGCGCTGATGGTCGGCGCGTCGCTGCTCATGCCGGACCGCTTCCTCCAGCCCGCCCCGATCGCCGCGCTGCTCGCCGCGGAGAAGCCGACGTTCGCGGGCGCGGTGCCGACGATCTGGCAGGGCCTGCTCGCCCACCTCGACGCGAACCCGCAGGACATCTCCCACCTGCGCGAGGTCGTCGTCGGCGGTTCGGCGGCGCCGCCGTCGCTGATGCACGCCTTCGAGGACCGCTACAACGTGCCGATCCTGCACGCGTGGGGCATGACCGAGACGTCGCCGCTGGGCAGCGTCGCGCGGCCGCCGGCGTCGGCGACCGGTGAGGAGCACTGGGCCTACCGCTACACGCAGGGCCGCTTCCCCGCGTCGGTCAGCGCGCGGCTGATCGGCGACGACGGCGAAGTCCTGCCGTGGGACAACGAGGCCGTGGGCGAGCTGGAGGTCCAGGGGCCGTGGATCGCGGCGGCCTACCACGGCGGCGCCGACGTCGACCCGGACAAGTTCCACGACGGCTGGCTGCGCACCGGCGACGTCGGCAAGATCAGCCCGGACGGCTTCCTCACCCTGACCGACCGGGCGAAGGACGTCATCAAGTCCGGTGGCGAGTGGATCTCCTCGGTCGATCTGGAGAACCAGGTCATGGCGCATCCCGCGGTCGCGGAGGCCGCGGTGATCGGCATCCCGGACGAGAAGTGGGACGAGCGGCCGCTGGTCGCCGTCGTGCTCAAGGAGGGCCAGACCGCCACCGCCGAGCAGCTGCGCGAGTTCCTGTCCGACAAGGTCGCGAAGTGGCAGCTGCCGGAGAACTGGACTTTCGTGGACGAAGTGCCGAAGACCAGCGTCGGCAAGTTCGACAAGAAGCGGCTGCGGGCGTTCCACTCCGAGGGAAAGCTCGACATCTCACAGCTCTAACGGGTAAACATCCGGCGAGTCCGATGGTCCGTGGGGGCCGCCCTGAGGGACCCTGAGTCCTTCGAGGTGGCCCCCACGGGCTTGTGGAAGGTGGAGCTGGGGATGCAGCAGCGCAGCAGGCGGAACTTCTTCGCACTGGCGGGCATGGCGGCGGCGGGCGTGACCGCGGCCGCGTGCGGGTCGAACACGGGCAGGCAGGGCAATCCGCCGCCGTCGACGGCGTACTCGGCGGCGCCGCCGGAACCAGCGAAACCCACGCTGCAGCAGTGGTATCACGCCTACGGCGAGGACGGCGTCCAGGACGCGGTGAAGCGCTACGCCGCCGCGTATCAGAAGGCCAAGGTCTCCGTGCAGTGGAACCCCGGCGACTACGACTCGAAGATCGTGACGGCCCTGCAGAACAGCGCCGTCCCGGACGTCTTCGAGGCGCAGGTCAAGATCGACTGGGTGCGGCAGAACCAGGTCGTCCCGCTCGACGACCTCGTCGCCGGCGTGAAGAGCGACTTCACCCCGGCGCTGCTCGCCGCGAACACGGTCGAGGGCAAGGTCTACGGCATCCCACAGGCCATCGACACCCAGGTTCTCTTCTACCGCAAGAGCCTGCTGTCCGCCGCGGGCGTGCAGCCGCCGCAGACCGTCGACGAACTGATCGACGCGGCGGCGAAGCTCACCAAGGGCGGCGTGAAGGGCTTGTTCGTCGGCAACGACGGCGGCGTCTCGACGCTGACCGGCCCGCTGCTGTGGTCGGCCGGGCTCGACTACCTGAAGAACGACAACCGCGAGGTCGGCTTCGACGACCCGCGCGCGGCGACGGCGTTCGGCAAGTTGCGCGCGCTCAACACGAACAACTCGCTGCTGCTCGGCGCGCCGACGGACTGGTCGGATCCCGCCGCGTTCATCGACGGCCTCGCCGCGATGCAGTGGACCGGGCTGTGGAACGTGCCGAAGATCCAGGCCGCGCTGAAGGACGACTTCGGCGTACTGGCGTTCCCGAAGCTCGACGGCAGTGGCGCGCCGTCGGTGCCGGTCGGCGCGTACGGCGCGATGGTCAACGCCAAGAGCGCGAACGTGGCCGCCGCCAAGGACTTCGTGAAGTGGCTGTGGATCGACCAGGCGGCGGATCAACTGGAGTTCGCCACGAAGTTCGGCTTCCACGTACCGGCCCGGCAGAGCCTGGCGGACAAGGCGGACAACCTGAAGTCCGGCCCCGCCGCCGACGCCGCCCGGTTCGTCAAGGAGAACAGCCACCTCATCGGCGGCCCGGTGTGGACCCAGCCGTCGAACACCGCGCTGAGCGACGCGGTCGCGAAGATCGCCAAGGAAGGTGCCGACCCGGCGGCCGAGACGAAGAAGGCGGTCGACGTCGCGAAGGCCGAACTGAAGCGCCTCTTCGGCTGATGCGGTCACGCAAGGCCCGCGACACCGCGGTCTTCTGGCTGTTCGTGGGGCCGCTGCTGATCGGGCTGATCGTGTTCGCGTACCTGCCGATCGGCTGGAGCACGTACCTGTCCTTCTTCGACGCGCGCAACACGGTCACCCCGAGCACGTTCGTCGGGCTGGACAACTACGCGCACATGCTGACCGACGAGCCGTTCTTGTCCAGCCTCGGGACGTTCAGCGTGTTCGCGGTGTTCATCGTGCCGCTGACCTTCGTGCTTTCACTGGCGCTGGCGGTCGGGGTCAACCAGCTGAAATTCGCCCGCGCGTTCTTCCGTTCGGTGTTCTTCCTTCCCTTCGCCTGTTCCTACGTGGTGGCCTCGCTGATCTGGAAGACGTCGTTGTTCTCCGGTGTCCGATATGGACTGGCGAACTCGGTGCTGGGCTTGTTCGGCGCCGACCCGGTGGCCTGGACCGGGACCGTGCATCCGCCCTTGTACTGGGTCGTGCTGGTGACCGCGCGGCTGTGGTTGCAGCTGGGTTTCTACATGATCCTGTTCCTCGCCGCGCTGCAACGAATCCCGAAGCATCTCTACGAGGCGGCGTGGCTCGACGGCGCGAAACCCGGCTGGCAGGTGTTCCGGCACATCACGCTGCCGCAGTTGCGCGCGACGTCCGTCGCGGTGTTGCTGCTCAACCTCATCAACGCGTATCAGGCGTTCGACGAGTTCTACAACATCATGGGTGATTCACGCGGCTATCCGCCGTTCGCCAGGCCGCCGCTGGTGTACCTCTACTACACCTCGCTCGGCTCCGGTGGTCAGGACCTCGGGCGGGGCA
This sequence comes from Amycolatopsis sp. NPDC059021, assembly GCF_042739895.1. Classification (NCBI taxonomy): domain Bacteria; kingdom Bacillati; phylum Actinomycetota; class Actinomycetes; order Pseudonocardiales; family Pseudonocardiaceae; genus Amycolatopsis; species Amycolatopsis sp. NPDC059021. The sequence continues at coordinate 37,610 of NZ_JBHYIQ010000013.1, read as the reverse complement.
GCGCGGGCGCGGTCATCCTGGCGGTGCTCATCGCGCTCGTGACCCTGCTGCAGGGCAGGGTGTTCCGGTTCGATCGGCAGGCGGTGTGAAAGCGCTCGCGCGGTGGACCGCGCTCCTCGTCGCGACGGTGCTCTTCCTGCTGCCGTTCTACCTGCTGCTGCGCAACGGCCTGTCGACCCGCGCCGAGATCACCGCGCCCGGCTGGACGTTCTTCCCGTCGACGGTGCATGGGGAGAACATCACCGACCTGTTCTCGCTGCAGGACGTCCCGTTCGCGCACAGCCTGCTGATGTCGGCGGTCGTCGCCGTGGTCCAGACCGCCGGCGTTCTGGTGGTGTGCTCGCTCGCGGGTTACGGGCTGGCCAGGATTCCTTACCGGCACTCGAAAAAGGTGCTGTACGCGGTGATCGCGACATTGATGATCCCGACGTCGGTCACCTTCGTGCCCAGCTTCGTGGTGGTATCCACCCTCGGCTGGGTCTCGGACCTGCGCGGGCTGGTGATCCCCGGGATCTTCAGCGCTTTCAGCGTGTTCCTCTTCCGGCAGTATTTCGTGGACTTCCCCCGCGAACTGGAGGAAGCGGGCCGGATGGACGGGCTGAGCCGCTGGGGCGTGTTCTGGCGGATCGTGGTGCCGAACTCCCGCGGGTTCTTCGCGGCGATCGCGGTGATCACCGTGATCGGCAGCTGGAACGCGTTCCTGTGGCCGCTGGTGATCGCGCAGTCGCCGGACTCGTGGACGGTCCAGGTCGCCCTCTCCGGCCTGCTCACCTCGCAGAATCCCCAGCTGAACCTGCTCTTCCTCGCCGCGGCGATCTCGATCCTGCCGATTGTGCTCCTGTTCGTCTTCCTCCAGCGGTACCTGGTGCGCGGCGTCACCGAATCCGGCCTCAAAGGATAGTGCTGCGCCGTTTGCCACCAATCCGACGGCGGCCACGGCGGAAACGGTACCGCTGAGCAGATCGGCCGCAGACCGTATCCGCCTACCTTCGGTCGGCTTGGTGACAGCGAGCAGCCACCCTGTTTAGCCCGAATGGCGGCACGATGAGGCATTACAAATGTGACCCCGTGCGCTCATCATGGAACGTGGGGCGGGCAACAGACGGCAAGACGAGTCCATGGCTGCTCCGAATGATCAAGTGAGACCGGAGCCCGTTCGAGGGGGAACGCCATGGCCACCTGGTGGATCGACTACAGCGCCGCGAAACTCTCCGCCGCCACGATAAAATCGGCCAAGGTCGGGTCGAACGGCGAGACCGCGACCGGCGTCATCCGCTACATCGACGCGCCGAATCTGCTCGGCACCAAGCACACGAACGCGTCCGAGTACCGCGACCAGTTGAATTCCGGTCTCGGCCTCGCCATGTACTTCGAGGTCGACCAGGACGACGCGATCGGCGGATACGCGCAGGGGCAGGAAAACGCCCGGCGCGCGCTCGCCGGGTGCAACTACCTCGGCTTTCCCGGTGTGATCTTCTTCTGCGCCGACCGGTGGTTCAACGCTCCCGGGCGGCCGCTCATCACGCCCGCGGTGTGGCAGGCCTATCTCGACGGTGCGGTGAGCATCCTCGGCCGGGGCCGCGTGGGCGCGTACGGATTCGCCGACGCGATGGACGCCGGCCGCGGCCACGTCGACTACTTCATCCAGTGCGGGGCCTGGGAAGCGGCCCGCGGCTTCATCAACGGCTGGCAGGACAACAACTATCAGCCCATCGTCGGGGGCATCCAGACCGACCGGGTCCTGATCCTGCGCCCGATCCCCTTCACCCCCGGTGGAGGTTCGTCCGCGTTCATGAACGACGAGGAGTGGAACATGCAGCTACAGTCCGGAGAGCGACGCAGCCTGTCGTTCGACATCCCCGCCGGGGCCAGTCAGATCCGCGTCAACTGCCCGGTCGATTTCATGATCGTGCACGGGATCTGGCAAGCCGGTGAAGCGCTTCCCGACGGGGACAAGTTCGACTACAAGTGGAGCAACGAAGCCGACTTCCACATCGACCGGCTCCGGCCGTGGAAGATCGACGTGGCCCCCGGCGCGACGCAGGGTTCCATCATCTACACCTATGCCCCGGGTCACCCGGAACGGACCGCGTCCCTCTCCTTCCGCTGAGCCCGTTTTCCGCTGAGCCAGCGGAAAATCAGGACGAGCGAAAGCACCAGCGCGCCGCCGTCGGTGAGCAGCGACGGCAGGAGCCCGACGGGACCGTAGAGTTCCAGTGACGCGCGGAAGACCGCGGGCGGGATCGCGATCACGCCCGCCGCCTGGGTGATGTTGACGATCAGCACCAGCCAGAAGATCCGCGCACGCGGCCACAGCGCCAGGAGACCGAGCAGGTTGCCGGCCAGGTAGAGATCACCTACCAGCCGGAGCACGGTGAGGAATCCTGGCGCTTCGGCCTGCGCCTCGGCGGGTGTCTTCCCCGCCAGCCGCATGGCCAGTTCGATCATGTGCGGATCGATGACGACGAAGTTCTGCAGTGCGGTGCCGATCGCGAACACCGCCGAGCACACCGCGACCGCCAGCCGCAGTCCCGGCGTCCACGTTTCCCCTGTATCAGCCACGAGTCCCCCGTTCTCTATCAGCGATAGAGAACAATCTACCACTGATAGAGTGCGCGGGTGGCACGTAAAGGCACGCTCGATCGCGAGCAGATCACCGAGGCCGCGCTGAGCCTGCTCGACGAGGTCGGGCTGGCCGAACTCAGCACCCGCAAGCTGGCCGCCCGGCTCGGGATCAGCTCGCCGACGCTGTACTGGCACGTGCAGGACAAGGGGCAGTTGCTCGATCTGCTCGCGGAGGCCATCTGCGCGGACGCGTTCGAGATCGACGGCGCGCTGCCGTGGCGCGAGCAGCTGGCGAGCGGGCTGCGGCAGTTCCGCGCACTGCTGCTCCGCCACCGCGACGCCGCGACACTGCTTCGCGAACGTCCGCCGACCGGGCCACACCGGCTGGGACACATCGAGACGACAGTGCGCATCCTGCTCGACGCGGGCTTCTCCGCCGACGAGACAGCCGGGATCGCCCGCCTGCTCGCCGCACACGTGCTCGCGTCCGTCGAGCAGCTGCCACCGGCCTCCGGAGAAGCCAGAAACCCCCTCAGCGCAGGAGAAAACGCCACCCCCGCGATGAACCCCGAGGACTACCCGAACCTGCACAGCCTCGGCGCCGCGTTCGCTCGTCTGTCCACAGAGGACTTGTTCGAGCTCGGCATCGACGTCGTCCTCGACGGTCTCGAACACCGCCGCCGCCGAGCCCGCCGGAAACGCTAGCCCCCACTGCCGTGAAGGCCCCCTTACTGGCGCTCAGCGCCGTGAAGGAGTCCTTCACGGATCGGCCACCCGGGTACCGAACGCGAGATTTCTTCGTGTTTCCCTTCCCTGTCGTTCACCATCCCGCTAACCTCATGCGGCACCGTGCACAACGGCCCGGAAACTCAGGCAGCAGGGAGCACAAGATGGCCGAACTGACCAGGCGCGCGTTCACCACCGCGGGCGTCACCGGCCTCGGGCTGCTGCTGTGCACCCCCGTCTCGAACGCGCTCGACCGCGCGCTGCGGCTGACCGGCACCCGCACGGTGTCGACGTCCGGCACCACGCTCGAATCCGTCGCCACCCCGGTCACCGCGGGTCCCGGCTACACGCGGCTCACCGCGGGCCCCGGCTGGCCGCTCAAGGTCCGCGACGAACTGGCCACGGCGAATGCGGGCCGCGACGACCGGCGCCACGCGCGGAGTTCGTTCGTGCAGTTCACCGATCTGCACATCACCGACACCGAGAGCCCGGCCAGGTTCGAATACCTGCACGCGTTCGCGGGCGGCGCGCACCGCCCGCAGGAGACGCTCGGCGCCGTGTCCACCAACGCGCTGGTGCGCCGCGTGAACAGCCTGCGCGCCGGGCCGTTCACCGGTCGGCCGTTCGACCTCGTGGTGACCACCGGCGACAACACCGACAACCACGAACACCTCGAACTCGACTGGTTCCTCACGCTCCTCAACGGCGGCTCGGTGACCCAGAACTCCGGCGACCCGCATCGCTACGAGGGCGTCCAGAACTCCGGCAACAAGCAGTACTGGAACCCCGGGATCCCGCTGGACGACGCGTATTCGAAGAAGGGTTTCCCGCAGTTGCCCGGCCTGCTCGAAGCGGCGGGCAGCACCTTCGCCGCGACCGGGCTCGACGTCCCGTGGTACTGCACGTTCGGCAACCACGACGACAGCATCGTGGGCACGCTGCCGGACCTGCCAGGCCAGGAAGCCTGGTACACCGGCAAATACAAGGTGATCGGGAAGGACGAGAGCACCACCCGCAAGCTCGCCGCGGCGCTCGCGAAACCCGGCTCTGCGGTGCCGGCGGGCGAACTGTTCGGCGGGTCGGGCACGATCCGCGAGGTCACCCCGGACGAACGCCGCCGTCCCTTCAGCACCGCGGAATTCGTCCGCGCGCACCTGGACACCGCGCACACCGGGCCGGGGCCGGTAGGACACGGCTTCGGCGAGAACAACGCCGACGGCCGCAACGTCTACTACACGTTCCGCATCGCGCCGGGGATCACCGGGATCAGCCTCGACACCACCACGCTCGGCGGTTTCGCGGACGGATCGATCGGGCTCGGCCAGTTCACCTGGGTCGAGTCGATCCTCAAACGCGGCAGCTCGACGTACTACGACTTCTTCGGCAACCGGGTCACCCAGCAGGTCACCGACGAGCTGTTCATCCTGTTCAGCCACCACACCAGCACATCCATGGGCAACCTGCTGCCCGACCGGCGGCACCCGCTGGAGATCCGGCTCAACGGCGACACGTTCGTCGGCCTGCTCAACCGCTTCCCGAACGTGCTGGCCTGGGTCAACGGGCACACCCACGAGAACAAGATCACCCCGCACCGCGGCAAGACACCCGCGCAGAGCTTCTGGGAGATCAACACCGCGTCGCACATCGACTTCCCGCAACACGCCCGCGTCATCGAGGTCGCCGACAACGCGGACGGCACGCTGTCGCTGTTCACCACGCTCATCGAGGCCGAATCGCCGTACGCCGCCGACTACGGCGACCACCGGCCGGACGCGCTGGCGTCGCTGTACCGGGAACTGTCCTACAACGACGTCCAGGCCGTGCCGGGCCGGATCGGCACCGACGCGGACCACAACACCGAACTGCTGCTCACCCATCCCCTCGCCTGAGCGCCCGCTGTGCCAAAGTGAGGCATGGACATCGAGCTGGCTGACGCCGTCGCGAGCGTGCGGGACGAACTGCTGACCGCGGCGGCACAGGGGGCGGGCGCGGACGTCGAGTTCGTGGTCGGGCCGATCGAGCTGGAGTTCGCCGTCGAGCTGCGCAAGGACGCCAAGGCCAAGGCGGGTTTCAAGGCGTGGGTGGTGTCCGCCGACGTCGAAGCCGGTGTGGTGCGCGGACGCACGCACAAGGTGAAACTGACGGTGACTCCGCGGCTGCCGGGCGGGAACGACGTGGTCGTCTCCGGATCGGCGGCCCGCCCGGCCGGGCCGGGCGACGTGTCGGAACACGTGGGCCGCTGAGAGCTCCACTGTGGAGTGGGAACGCGTCGTCGCGGTCACCGGTCCCGGTGGCCCCGGCTCGGGCTACGTCGTCGCACCGCGGCTGGTGCTGACGTCGGCCCATGTCGTCCGCGCGATGGGCGAGGCCGTGACCGTGTTCCGGCCGGGCCGCGCCGGGGAGTTCACCGGGCGGGTGGTGTGGTGCGGCACGCCAGGGGGCCGGGACGACGCGGCGCTGGTCGAGGTGGCCTGGACACCGGTGCCCGGCGCCATCGCATGGGGCCACACGGTCACCCACCGGACCGGGATCCCTTGTGTCACTTGGGGTTCGCCCGATCTGGTGCAACGTGCGGGGCGGCCGGCCGAGGTGGCGCAGGTGTCCGGGACGTTCAACGCCGGTGATCGCATGGTCGGCGACCGGTACGTGCTGAACCTCGACATTCACCCACCCGAGGCGACAGGTCCCGGCACGTCGCCGTGGGGTGGCCTGTCGGGTGCGGCGATGTGCTGCGGTGAGCTGGTCACGGGCGTCATCGCGACGGATCCGGCCGGGCGCGGGCATTCCGCGCTCGAAGCCGTCCCGATGTACGTCCTGCTCCGGGATCCCGCGTTCGCCGCGCTGGTCGGTGACGCCGCGCTCGAACCCGTCGAACTGCGGGAGCTGAGCGATCCGCAGGCACGTGCCAGGACGGGCGGGGCGATCACGTCACCGGCCGGGCTGCTTCCGGCACGCCGCGCCGTGGTTCCCTTTCGGGGCAGGGAAGAACTGCTCGGCGAACTCCGGACCTGGGCGGAGTCCCCCGGTTCGGGACTGTGGCTGCTGCACGGCCCCGGCGGTCAGGGGAAGACCCGGCTGGTGCACGAGTTCGCCGCCCGGCTGGGCTGGACCACGCTGTGGCTGGATCCCCCGGCCGGGAACCTGGACGTCCTCGCGGACACCGTCGTCCCGCTCCTGGTGGCCGTCGACTACGCCGAAACCCGCGTCGAGCAGTTCGCCGCGCTGCTGGATGTCGTGGCCCGCCGCCGGTCCCCGGCGCCGGTGAAGATCATCGCGCTCGCGCGGACGGCGGGCGCGTGGTGGCAGCGCCTGGCGAGCGGGAACGACGTCGCCGGAGACCTGGTCGACGTCGCGCCGGTGCGGGAACTGCCGGTGCTCGACACGACCGCGTCCGGTCAGGAGGACATGTACCGCGCGGCGGTGGACGCGTTCGCCGCCGCGCTCACTCCCGCGCCGAACTTCGGCGACGTGGACTGGACGTCGACCGCCGCCAGCTGTTCCCCGCCCGCGACGTCCGGCGATGAGACGGTCCTGTCGGTACAGATGACCGCCCTGTCGGACCTGCTCGACGCCGCGAGCCCGGGGGCGAACGCCGCGTCGCGCGGCCCGGAGGACCGGCTGCTCGATCACGAACGCCGGTACTGGGAAAGCACCGCGCGCGCCCACGGTCTGCTGCCCGGCCTGAATCTGGCGACGTTGACCGACGCGATCACCGCGGCCGCGCTGATCGGCCCGCCCGCCCCGCAGGACGCCGACAAGTTCCTGTCGCTGATCCCGGGCCTGGCCGACCAGCCGCTGGATCGCCGCGACACCGTCCGTGCCTGGCTGACGGATCTCTACCCGTCCGACGGGGAAGCCGCTTTCGCCTACCTGCAACCGGATCGGCTCGCCGAACGGCTCATCGGACGGCTGATCCTCGATCGCGCCCGCAACGGCCTGATCGACGCGCTGATTCCCGCACTCGTCGACGGCGAGGCCGAGGATCTGCTGACGTTCTGCACACGTGCGGCCGCGCACAAGGTTTTCGGCGACGCGGTGCGCGAATACGTGACGTCGTTGTGCCTGCGATACGCCGATGTGCTGGCGGTACCCGCGATCGACGTCGCCACGCAGGTGGAGGATCCGCGCCCGCTCGTCGCCGCACTCGACCGGCTGGCCACCGATCCCGCCACCGAAACCGAACGTCTCATCGCCTGGTCTAAGGCATTGCCCGAACACAGTACGGTGCTCGCGGAAACGACCATCCACATCAGACGGTCACTGGTGACTCGGTACCGTGATTCGCCGGACCGGAACGGAATTGGCGGCAAAGCGAGGCTCGCGGGCAGTCTCCACAATCTCGCCATCAGCCTCGATACGCCCGAGCGGTGGCCGGAAGCCCTGGAGCTCCTCACCGAAGCCGTGGAGATCTACCGTGATCTCGCCGCCGCAGACCCCGCCAAGTTCCTCCCCGAACTCGCGAACGGGTTGAACAGCCTGTCAAACCTTGAGACATACCTCGGGCGGCGGACGAGTGCACTCGCCACCTGCACCGAAGCCGTGGAAATCTATCGGCGGCTCGCCAACAGCGATCCCAAGACGTTTAAGCCCCTCTTCGCCAGCACGCTGAGCAATCTCTCATCCTGCCAGGCAGCGCTCGGCCGCCAAACTGAAGCTTCCCGTTCCATTTGGCAGTCGGTGGATATCCAGCGGCAACTGAGCAGGGAAGACCTCGGAGTGGTCAACGATCACTTGGCGAACTCCCTCCACAATCTCGCGCTCCGCCAAGCAGACCTGGGCAGGCCGAACGCCGCACTCGCCACCACCACCGAAGCCGTCGCCAGATATCGCGAACTCGCCGACCTGAGGCCGGATGCCTACACTTTCGATCTCGCGGCGAGCCTCAACAACCTCGGGATCAGGCTGGCACGCCTCGAGCGCCATGAGGAAAGCTTGGCCGCCTGCGTCGAAGCGGTCGACCTCTACCAGCGCCTTGTCGCGAAGAGGCCCGCCGCCGTGTTCCTCACCCACTTGGCCGGTGGCCTGATCAATCTCTCACGCCAGCAGGAAAAGCTCGGCCTTCGAGAAGAAGCTCTCTCCGCAGCGACCGAAGCGGTCAGCCTTTTCCAGCAGCTCACGGAAACTCAACCGAACGCGTTCCTGCCCGAACTCGCCACGAGTCTCAGCAACCTGTCCAGCAGGCAGGAGGGCCTCGGCCACCTGACGGAAGCTCTTGCTTCCAGCACAAAAGCGGTGGAGATCTCCCGGCGGCTCGCCGAGTCCGAACCGGACGCGTTCCTGCCCGACTTCGCTGCCCACTTGAACACCCTCGCCCGCCGTCAAGCGAACGCGGGGCAACGAGAAGCAGCACTGGCCGCCGTCTCGGAAGCCGTCGGCATTGCCCACCGCCTCGCCGAAACCGAACCGGACGCACATCTGCCCGACCTCGCCAGCTACCTGAACGACCTCGGCTACCACCAAGCGGATTCCGGGGACTTGTCCGCGAGTATCGCCCCACTAACCGAAGCCGCGTCCATCTGGCGCCGCCTCGCCGAGACCGAACCTGCGGCACACTTGCCAGCCCTTGCCCGCACGCTGAACACCCTCGGCAACCGTCAGTCCCGGTCCGGCGCCCATGCGGCGAGCAGCACCACCCTCGCCGAAGCACTTGCCATCCGCCGCCGGCTCGCCGAGGCCGATCCAGTGACGCACCTGCCCGGCGTCGCCGAGAGCCTGCACAACCTCGCCCTCGTCCAGAGCGATCTCGGGCGCCACGACGAAGCCCTCGCCTCCGTCACCGAGGCGGTCGAGCTCTATCGACCGCTGGCCGCCGGGGACCCCGGCAGATTCCGGTTCCCCTTCGGATGTTCCCTGCACGAACTCGCGAACCATCAGCTGGACCGAGACCTGCACCAGGAAGCAGTGACTACACTCAGCGAAGCCGTCGCCATCCGCCGCGAGCTGGAACCGACGGACAGCCATCGCACCGACCTCGGGAACAGCCTGAACAACCTCGCCCTCGCCCACCTGTGGCTCGGCCAACCGGACGAAGCACTGCGAGCCATCGACGAAGCGGCCGAGCTCTTCCAGCAACTGGACGGCCACGAGGACGAACTCGAACGGGCCCAGCGGATCCGGAAGCGGATCCAGGACGGCACCTGAGCGCCGTTACCTCCGGGGTAATCGACCTCGCTCGCCCGGATGAGACAGGCTCCACGGCATGATCGACGTCGAAGGCACCCAGCTCTTCCATCGGACCATGCCGTTCAGCGAACGGCTCGGCATCGAGGTGCTCGAGCACGGCCCCGAGCTGGTCCGCAGCCGGCTCGAGCACGCCGAGGACCTCTGCACGCTCGGCGGCGTGCTCCACGGCGGCGCGCTGATGGCGCTGGCCGACTCGACGGGTGCGGTGTGCGCGTTCCTCAACCTGCCCGAGGGCGCTCAGGGCACGACGACCGTCGAGTCGAAGACGAACTTCCTGCGTGCCATCCGTTCGGGCTACGCGGTTGCGTCGTCCAGGCCACTGCACGCGGGCCGGAAGTTCGTCGTGGTGGAGACGGAGATCCACGACGCCGCGGGCAAGCTGGTCGCGAAAGTGACACAGACGCAGGCAGTCTTGTAGGCAACTGTTTACATACCCGGTCTGACCGGCAAAAATCTCTCGCTACTGGGTGGGTGCCGAGGGATGGAGCCGGAATGCGGGTGCGCGGGTTGTTCACGTTACTGTCCATCGCCATGCTGACCGCAGTGACCGCGCAGGTCGCCGAGGCCCAGCCGGGGCGTCCCGGTGAGGACGAGGCGATCGACTACCACGAATGGTCGAACTCGCACGGCTTCCGCCACGGCGAGGCGGCAGGCGTCGGGATCGAGCACGACGGGCTGCGCATCACCCGGCCTGCCGGCACGATCCAGCACGCCGAGCCGGGGCTGGGCACCAACCGGACGTACGAGTACGGCAGCTGGACGTCGCCCGTGTATGCCCAGGGCTTCGACGCGACGCAGCTGATCGCGTCGTGGAACGCGAAGACGCCCGCGAAGACGTGGCTGCAGGTCGAGGTCAAGGCTCGCACGGCCACCGGGGCCGAGACCACGTGGTACGTGATGGGCCGCTGGGCCAGCGGCGACGGCGACATCCAGCGGACCAGCGTCAACGGCCAGGACGACGCCAACGCGAGCGTGGACGTCGACACGCTCGGCACGAAGAGCGGCGTCACGCTGCGCTCCTACCAGCTGCGGATCACGCTGTATCGCGAGGCCGGTTCGCACGTCACCCCGGTGGTGACGTCGCTGGGCGCGATGACGTCCGCGGTGCCCGACCGCTTCGACGTCCGGACCACGAAACCGGGCCGTGCCACTGGGATCGAGCTCGACGTGCCCCCGTACGCCCAGAACCTCCACAAAGGACAGTTCCCGCAGTACGGTGGCGGCGGGGAGAACTGGTGCAGCCCGACCGCGACCGAGATGGTCGCCGAGTACTGGGGCAAGCGGCCCAAGCCCGCGGACATGGCCTGGATCCCGGCGGGCTACGTCGATCCGTCCGTGGCCTACGCGGCGCGCTACACCTACGACTACGCCTACGAGGGCACCGGGAACTGGCCGTTCAACACCGCCTACGCCGCCTCGCTCGGGCTGCGCGGGCACATCACCCGGCTGCATTCACTGAACGAGCTGGAAAACTACATCGCCCGTGGCATCCCGGTGATCACGTCGCAGTCGTTCGAGTCCAGCGAGCTCGACGGCGCGGGATACGGCACCGCCGGGCACATCATGGTCGTCATCGGGTTCACGAAGGACGGCGACGTCATCACGAACGACCCGGCGTCCAACAGCAACGACAACGTCCGCACCGTCTACAAACGCGACCAGTTCGAAAAGATCTGGCAGCGCACCCAACGGCACACCGCGGACGGCAGCGTCGCGAGCGGGCCCGGCGGTGTCGTCTATCTGATCACCCCGGCCTGACCGGCGCCGTCACCCCGGCCACCCATGCGGGAGTCGCCATGTCCGCATGATCCGTGGCAAGCTGCGAGTGTCAGCACCGCAGCCGGAAGGTGGTCGAGGCATGCCGCACGAGGTCCAGGGCGTCGTCGCACGCGCGAAGGGCGAGCCAGTCACGCTGGAGACCGTGCTCGTGCCCGACCCGGGCCCCGGCGAAGCGGTGGTCTCGGTGCAGGCCTGCGGCGTGTGCCACACCGACCTGCACTATCGCGAGGGCGGCATCAACGACGAGTTCCCGTTCCTGCTCGGCCACGAAGCCGCCGGCCGTGTCGAGCAGGTGGGCGCGGGCGTCACCGACCTCGAACCCGGTGACTACGTCGTCCTGAACTGGCGGGCCGTCTGCGGGACCTGCCGGGCCTGCCGCCGCGGGAAACCGTGGTACTGCTTCTCGACGTTCAACGCCGCGCAGCCGATGACGCTGTCCGATGGCACGAAACTCAGCCCGGCACTCGGCATCGGCGCGTTCCTCGGGAAAACGCTCGTCCACAGTGGACAGTGCACGAAGGTCGACCCCGCCGCCGAACCGGCGGTGGCCGGGCTGCTCGGCTGCGGCGTCATGGCCGGGCTCGGCGCCGCGCTCAACACCGGCGCGGTGGGCCGGGGCGATTCGGTGGCCGTGATCGGCTGCGGCGGGGTCGGGAACGCCGCGATCGCCGGGGCGAAGCTCGCGGGCGCGACGACGATCGTCGCGATCGACACCGACGACCGCAAGCTCACCTGGGCACAGGAGTTCGGCGCGACCCATCGGCTCAACAGCAAGGGCCTCGGCGAGGCCGAAGTGGTCGAGGCCATCCGGGAAGCCACCGATTCGTTCGGCGCGGACGTGGTGATCGACGCGGTGGGCAGGCCGGAGACCTGGCGTCAAGCCTTCTACGGCCGCGATCTGGCCGGAACGGTCGTGCTGGTCGGGGTGCCGACGCCGGAGATGCGGCTCGACGACCTGCCGCTCATCGACTTCTTCTCGCGCGGCGGATCGCTCAAATCGTCCTGGTACGGCGACTGCCTGCCCTCGCGGGACTTCCCGATGCTGGTGGACCTCTACCTCCAGGGCAGGCTCCCGCTGGACAAGTTCGTCACCGAACGAATCGGCGTGAACGACGTCGAGGCGGCGTTCGGCCGGATGCACCGCGGCGAGGTTCTGCGCAGCGTGGTGACGTTCTGATCCTCTTCACCGACGCCGAGTATCCGGACGCCCCCTATCCCGGGGCGCGGCCGGGATGCTCGTTCGTCCATTCGGACGGCGCGGGGCATCCACTCGACACGGCGCCGCCCGGCTGGCGGGACCGGCCTGCCGTACTGGCCTACGGTTCCAACGCCTGCCCGTCGAAAATCACCTGGCTGCGCACCGAATTAGGGCTGAAAGGGCCTGTCGTGGTGGTGAAGGCGCGCTGCGCCGGGCTCGGCGCGGTGTGGGCGTCCGGCCTCCGGAAACGCGACGGTCAGCGGCCCGCGACTCTCACCGCGCTGCCGGATGTCGTCGAAGAGCACGCCGTCTGGTTCGTGACTCCCGACCAACTCGCGATTCTCGATATATGCGAAGGACGCGGCGAACGTTATCACCTGGCCCGGTTGGGGAACCCGGACATCACGCTGGACGACGGCTCGCGACCCGCGGAGGTACTCGCCTATGTCGGCGCCTCGGAAATCCGGTTTCCGTTGCTGGTCAACGGCTCGCCGGTCCGTGTCGCCGACGTCGGACAGGCGGAAGCGGCCACACTTCGCGGTGTCGCGGCGACCTCGCACGGCGTATCCTGCACCATCTTGTAGCGATACGGCAGTACGTATTGGGACATCAGCGCGCTGAGTCACAACGCTACGACGCTCAGCCATTCTTTCCAACAAAACAAGGTTCACGTTCCATCACGGCGCTGAACCGATACCCTGGCCGAGCCATCCCACGGCCCCGCCGCGGCGGTCTTTCCCTGCCGCCCCGCGCCCGGCGATTCCGATGGCTTACCGGTTCCTGCACGAACTCATGCTGTTTCTGGAGGTGAATCGTCACATCATGCCGAGTGCTCCCTCCGCTTTGGCGGACACCCGCAACCGGCAGGCGGCGACGAGAGTTCCCGACGACGTACTCATGGACGCGGCACGCCAATGCGTGCTCGCGGTCGGGGTACGCCGCACCACACTCGCCGAGATCGCACGGACGGCAGGCGTCAGCCGGATGACCGTCTACCGGCGCTTTCCCGACGTTCGCAGTGTGCTCAGCGCGTTGATGACCCGTGAATTCGGCGGGTTGCTGCGGCACGCGGGCGAACAGGGCTCCGGAGCGAAGAACAGCAGGGAACGGCTGGTGCTCATCGCCGTCAGCGGAATTCGTTCCCTGTCCGGCGATCCGCTGTTCCGCACCCTGCTCGACGTCGATCCCGAACTGCTGCTGCCCTACATCGTCGAACGACTGGGCCGGACCCAGCGGTTCGCCGAAAAGGTGGTCCATCAACTGCTCGCCGCCGGACATCGCGACGGCTCGATACGCCGGGCCAATGTCGGCGCCCAGGCGAGATCGGTGCTGCTGCTGGTCCAGTCCTTCGCGTTCTCCTTGCGGCCCGCCACGACCGACATCGAAGAAACCGCCCTCATGGCGGAATTCGCGCACGTGCTCGACGCGTCGCTGCGCCCCTGATCTTCGGGGCCCCCTTCGGGGGCTCGCGCATATCCTCCCTCGCCTGCACAGGCACTTTCCCGTGCATCCTCCGCTGCGCCCGACGCGCCCCTCGACCTGGACAACTTGACGAGTCGTTGGGTTTTTGCAACAGTACGTTGTATGAGTCCGGTGCGACGCGGCAAGGAGCTGCCGATCTACAACCGGCTCCCCGTGCTCCGAGCGGAGCGCGGGCTGAGCAGGGCCGCGCTGGCGACGGCGGTCGAGGTCAACCCACAGACCATCGGCGCGCTCGAACGCGGTGACCACTACCCGAGCCTGGATCTGGCGTTCCGGATCTGCGCGGTGTTCGACCTCCCGGTCGAGGCGGTGTTCAGCCGCGAGCCGTTCGCGCCACTGTCCACTCAGGTCTATCGCGAGGGGGGAGCATGAGCAGCAGGGCGGGACGCTTCGCCGCGTATTGGGAACGGCAGCTGGACAAGATGGACGAACAGGAGCGGCGCCGGGAACGCAGGCTGCCGACCTGGCGAACCCGGCGACGACGTCGGCAACTGGTGGTACTGGTGCTTCTCGGGGACCTGGTGCTGATCGTGGGCGCGGCGAGCTTCAAACTCGCTTCCCCGTGGTTTTCGATGAGCGCCTGGTTCGGCGGATTCGCCATCGGTGCCGTCGGGTTCGCCCTGCTCCGGATCCTGACCGGCCGGATGAGCGGCGGCTTTTCCCGCCTGCTCGACGAGCGCGAGCGCGAATGGCGGCACCGGATCACGTTCGTCGCCTACATGACGCTGACCTTCCTGATGATCGTGGCGATGTTCTACGGGCTACTGATCTCACAACAGCACGACAGCGGGGTACGGGGCGCGATGATGCTCGCGGCGCTGCTCGTCACCGGGAGCACGGTGCCCTCGATCGTGCTCGGCTGGCTGCTTCCGGACGACGATCCCGAGGATTTTCTCGAGGAGGGGAATGGGGATGAGTGAAAAAACCTTGGAGATCGACGGGATCTCCAAGCGCTACGGCGCGAAGGTCGCGCTGGACGGTGTGAGTTTCGACGTCCGCGCCGGCGAGCTTTTCGGTTTCGTCGGCAGCAACGGCGCCGGCAAGACCACGACGATGCGGATCGCGTTGGGGGTGCTGGCCGCGGACGCGGGGGAGGTCCGCTTCGACGGAAAGCCGATCACGCACGAAGCCCGCACGCACATCGGGTACATGCCGGAGGAACGCGGTCTGTATCCGAAGATGAAGGTGCTCGACCAGCTCGTCTATCTCGCCGAACTGCACGGGCTGACCGCGAACGAGGCACATCGCAACGCGGAGAACTGGATCGCGCGGCTCGGGCTTTCCGAGCGGCGCAAGGACGAGGTCCAGAAGCTGAGTCTCGGTAACCAGCAACGGGTTCAGCTCGCGGCCGCGCTGGTGCACGACCCGCTGGTGCTGGTACTGGACGAGCCCTTCTCCGGTTTGGACCCGCTCGCGGTCGACGTGATGAGCGCGGTGTTGCGGGAAAAGGCGTCGACCGGGGTGCCGGTGGTGTTCTCCAGTCACCAGCTCGATCTCGTCGAGCGGCTGTGCGACAGGGTCGGCATCATCCGAAGTGGACGGATGGTGGCGACGGGCCCGGTGGCCGAGCTGACCGGGAACGCGGGCAGCAAGCTCGTGGTGACCGCGCCGTCGGCGCCGCCAGGCTGGGCGGCCTCGCTGCCCGGGGTCCGGGTGCTGGAAAACCACGGCCCGACAAGCGTTCTCGACCTGGCGCCCAGCGCCGACGACCAGGCCGTGCTCGCCGCCGCACTGGCCACCGGCCCGGTCACCGAGTTCAGCAGGCAGCGGCGGACGCTGACCGAACTGTTCCGCGACGCGGTCGCCGAGCAGCCACGAGCCGAAGGGGGAACGGCGTGAGGACGCTCAACGCGCGGCGGGCGATCTGGCTCGTCATGAAGCGGGAACTGAACACGCGGCTGCGTACCCGGTCCTTTGTGGTCGGTACCGCGGTGATGCTGGTGTTGCTGATCGGTTTCGTCGCGTTCCAATCAGGACTGGCGGGTTCGTCGAGCAAGAGCACCGTGGGGCTGACGGGCCAGTCGACGGGGATCGCCCAGCAGCTCCAAGCCGCCGGTTCGCAGACCGGGCAGACGATCAAGACCGTTTCGGTGCCCGACGCGGCCGAGGGCAGGGCCAAGGTCGAAAACGGCGATTTCGACGCCCTGGTTTCCGGTAGCGCGTCGGACCTCAAGGTGCTCGTGAAGTCCACTTTGGACTCCAAGCTGCGCACGGTGCTCGACCAGGTCGCCCGGCAGCAGGTGCTGAACGCGAAGATGTCCGAGGCGGGCCTGGACCCGGCGCAGGTGATGCGCGAGGTGTCGGCCACCGCTGTCGGCGTCGACGCGATCAAGCCGCAGGATCCGGACAGTGGCAAGCGGCTCGTCGTCGGGCTCGTCGTGGTGGTGCTGCTCTACATGAGCATCGTGACCTACGGAATGCTGGTGGCCCAAGGGGTGGTGGAGGAGAAGTCCAGCCGGGTCGTGGAGATCCTGCTGTCGAGCGTGCGACCGTGGCAGTTGTTGCTGGGCAAGGTGATCGGGCTCGGCCTGGTCGGCCTGACGCAGCTGGCGATCCTCGCCGTGGCCGGCGCGATCGTGGCGTCGGCGACCGGGGTGTTCACGCTGTCCGGTTTCGCCACCGGCGCGCTGGTGTGGGGCCTTGTCTGGTATCTGCTCGGTTTCCTGTTGTACGCCACGATCTACGGCGCGATGGGCTCGCTGGTCTCCCGGCAGGAGGACACGCAGTCGGTGGTCGGGCCGGTGAACATGGTGCTGATCGTCGGGTTCATCGTCGGCTTCAACCTGCTGATCCAGTCCCCGGACGGAACGGCCGCGAAGGTGCTCTCGCTGGTACCGCTGTTCTCGCCGATCCTGATGCCCGCTCGGATCTCGACCGGCGCGGCGGCGGGCTGGGAAATCGCGGCCTCGCTGGTACTGACCGGTTTGCTCGTCGCGCTGCTGACCTGGCTCGGCGGGAAGATCTACGGCAACAGCGTCCTGCGCCTCGGCAGCCGCATCAAACTCTCCGAAGCCCTGCGCGGCTGATCGCATCACCGCCATGCCGTTAAGGCCACCTTACGGGCGCCAGACGCCCGTAAGGGGGCGTTAATGGGGTTACCCCCCCCACCCCCCCCGCCGGGGTTTTGGGGCCCCCCCCCCCAGTAGTTGGGGGAGGGGGGCGCGCTGTTG
>NZ_JBHYIQ010000013.1:420-20497 GCF_042739895.1 Amycolatopsis sp. NPDC059021 | reverse complement strand
GTTAAGGCCACCTTACGGGCGCCAGACGCCCGTAAGGTGGCCTTAACGGCTCTTCCCCGCCACTCCCGACCCGGCGTTATTGTCGGCCCCCTCCCCTAGGATGTTCGGCAAGGGGGCCTCGATGTGTCGCGAACGACGCGTTGGGGACGTTGATCGTCGCGAACGACGCGTTCGGGACGTGGCCGTGTGTCCTCTGTGGCCAGTGCCCCGCTCGCGCCGGCACCCTCGGCAATGCGACCGCCGCGAACCCTGCCCGGGAAACGCCGAAGGCCACCCCGGGACGAACCCGGGATGGCCTTCGTACAAGAGAACCAGGCGACTTACCGCTCGGACAGCGGCGTGTAGTCGCGCGAGGTGTGTCCGGTGTAGATCTGCCGCGGGCGGCCGATCTTGGTGGCCGGGTCCTGGATCATCTCGCGCCAGTGCGCGATCCAGCCGGGCAGCCTGCCGAGCGCGAACAGCACGGTGAAGAACTTCGTCGGGAACCCGAGCGCCCGGTAGATGAGGCCGGTGTAGAAGTCCACGTTCGGGTACAGCTTCCGCTCGACGAAGTAGTCGTCGGAAAGCGCCGTCTCCTCGAGCTTCTTGGCGATGTCGAGCAGCTGGTCGCCGCCCTTCAGCTTGCCGAGGATCTCGTCCGCGGTGTTCTTGATGATCTTCGCGCGCGGGTCGTAGTTCTTGTAGACCCGGTGCCCGAAGCCCATGAGCTTGACACCCTTTTCCTTGTTCTTCACGCGCTCGACGAACTTGGCGACGTCACCGCCGTCCGCCTGGATGCCCTCGAGCATGTCGAGCACAGCCGCGTTCGCGCCGCCGTGCAGCGGGCCGAACAGCGCGTTGATGCCGGCCGAAATCGAAGCGAACAGGTTCGCCTCGGACGAACCGACCAGGCGCACGGTCGAGGTCGAGCAGTTCTGCTCGTGATCGGCGTGCAGGATGAACAGCAGGTCGAGCGCCTTGACGACGTCCGGGTCGACGTCGTACGGCTCGGCGGGGAAGCCGAACGTCATCCGCAGGAAGTTCTCGACGAGGCCGAGCGAGTTGTCCGGGTAGAGGAACGGCTGCCCGACCGACTTCTTGTAGGCGTACGCCGCCAGGGTCGGCACCTTGGCCAGCAGGCGGATGGTGGACAGCTCGACGTTCGGTTCGTCGAACGGGTTGAGCGAGTCCTGGTAGAAGGTCGACAGCGCGGATACGGCGCTGGAGAGCACCGGCATCGGGTGCGCGTCGCGCGGGAAGCCGTTGAAGAACAGCTTCAGGTCCTCGTGCAGCAGTGTGTGCCGCTGGATCTTCTCGCTGAAGTCGGCCAGCTGGGCCTCGGTGGGCAGCTCGCCGTAGATGAGCAGGTAGGAGACCTCGATGAACGTCGACTTCTCGGCCAGCTGCTCGATCGGGTAACCGCGGTAGCGCAGGATGCCCGCGTCACCGTCGATGTAGGTGATGGCCGAAGAGGTCGACCCGGTGTTGACGAAACCGGGGTCGTAGGTGACGTACCCCGTCGTCGCCAGCAGCTTCCCCAGCTCGATCCCGGGCGCACCCTCGACCGGGTGGACCACCTTGAACTCGTGTTCGCCACTCGGCAGGCGCAGCGTCGCGGTGTCGCCGGGCTGCCCCGCAGTCGTCGCGTCGGACATGCAGGTCCCTCTCAGATCTGGCACGGGACGGCGGCGCCTGTAGGTTCCACAGGTAGCCACGTGTTCACCGCGAGAACCTGACGCCTCGCTGCACACCGCCCCGCTGGGGTATGAATTCCCCTCTACGCTAGTCGAGGTAGGGGGCAACGCGCAGCCGATGCGTTGCCCGTAACGGCCCCTTTGGGACCAGGTTCACACGGTGGATGCCATTTCCTCCGCCGTCGGCGGTTCGGCGCCGCTTCGGGAAACCGTGATCGACGCCGCTTTCGCCGCGAATCCCAGCGCCTCGTGCCACTCGCCGGCACCGAGTCCGCGCAGCTGGGTCACCCCGCGCGAATGCAGCCACGCCACCAACGCGCCCTGCACGGTGTCGCCCGCCCCGATCGTGTCGACGACGTCGACCCGGCGGGACGGGACGTGGGCCAGCTCACCCGCGTCGGTGATCACAACGAGGCCGTCGGCGCCGCGGGTCAGCACGACGGCGTCCACACCGGACTCCACCCAGGTTTTCGCGGCGGCGATCGGGTCCGCGCCCTCGGCGAGCCACGCGGCGTCGTCGTCGGAGATCTTCAGCAACCGGACGTCCGGCAGCCACGAAGCGAAACGCGCCCGATACGCGGCGGGGTCGGCGATCAGCGCCTCGCGGATGTTCGGGTCGAGAACGGTCAGCACGCCGCGCGCGGCTTCACGGCGCAGCATCGCCTCGTACGCGCTCGCGCCGGGTTCGAGGACCATGCCGAGCGTGCCGAGGGAGAGCGCGGTCACGTCGTCCGGCAGCGGGCCGGGGTCGGTGACGAGCCGGTCGGCGGTGCCTTCGGTGTAGAAGGTGTAGTGCGCCGAGCCGCGCTCGTCGAGCGCGACGACGGCGAGAGTCGTCGGCTCGTCTCCGCGCTGCACGAGATTCGTGCCGACGGACGACGCGTGCAGCCGGTCGATCAGCGCGCCGCCGAACCGGTCGGTGGACACACGGGACAGAAACTGGACAGGAACGCCGAGGCGTCCCGCCGCGAGCGCGACGTTGTAGGGGCCACCGCCGAGGCGTGGCAGCAACGCGCGCAGTCCACCGTCCACAGTGGAATCCAACGGGGCACCCGGAACGAGGTCGACGAGCGCCTCTCCACCAACCACAATCACGGCGGCGAGTCTAGAGGATTCGCGCGCGGCGAAACCTGTCCGATCCGGGACAGGAACCGCTCAGGATTCCTTGACCAGCCCGCCGAGGAGCAACTCACCCAGTGCGGTGAACGCCTTGGCGTCCGACACCGCGGTCCGCTCGCCGAGCACCCCGGTCTGGATGCCCTCGATGATCAATCCGGCCATTTCCGCGACAAGCCGCGCGTGGACGTCGCGGAAAACGCCGTCGGCCACGCCTTTGTCGATGAATGTCCTGATGCGCCGCGCCGCCGCGCGGCTGTTGAGCTGATAGGTGTCGCGGGCCGGGCCGAAGTTGCCGATATCGGTCATGAACGCCGGCGAGGCGCGGTCGAGATGCGCCGAGACGCCGGCGAGGTACTCCCCGATCAGCTTGCGCGCGTCGTCGATTCCGGAGATGCGCTCCTCGATCCGCTCCGCGGCGCCCTTGAAGAAGTGCGCGACGACCTTGACCGCGAGCTGTTCCTTGCTCGGCGCGAGCGTGTAGAGCGTCGACTTCGAGCAACGAAGGCGGGCGGCGAGGTCGTCGAGGGTGAACTGCGCGAAGCCCTCGGCGAGGAACAGGGTCTCGAGCTGGGTGAGCAGCGCACGCTGCCGTGCCGTCGGCCGCCTGGCCTCGCGGAAGGAGGCCTGCGCCCTGGACGGCGCGTCGCTGTCGGACATCGGACCACTATCCCTCATCGGTCGGTGTGCCCCAGCTCACCGCTACTGTACTGTAAATTGCTCTAGAGTACTGTTTTCAGTACAGCTGTCTTGGAGGGGACATGCCCGCGGAACGCCTGCTGCCCAGTTCGGAGGCCGAGGATCTCGTCGCGCTGGCGGCCGAAATCGCCCGTGACGAACTCGCGCCGCGCGCCGGGGAGTACGAGGAAGCCGAGCGCTTCCCGCGCGAGCAGTTCCGCCTACTCGGCAAGTCCGGGCTGCTCGGGCTGCCGTACTCGGAGCGCTGGGGCGGCGGCGAGGTGCCGTACGAGGTGTATCTGCAGGTCCTGGAGGAGATCGCGGCCGCGTGGATGTCGGTCGGCGTCGGCCTCTCGGTGCACACCATGTCCTGCTACGCGCTCGCGCACTACGGCACGGACGCGCAGCGTGACCGCTGGCTTCCCGACATGCTCGAAGGGGACCTGCTCGGCGCGTACGCACTGTCGGAGACCCAGGCGGGCTCCGACGCGGCGGCGCTGTCCACCCGTGCGCGGCGCGACGGCGACCAGTACGTCGTCAACGGGACCAAGGCCTGGATCACCCACGCGGGTGAAGCCGACTTCTACACCACGATGGTCCGCACCAGCGACGACGGCGGCCGCGGCATCTCGTGCCTGCTCGTCGACGGCGGGACCGACGGCGTCTCGGCGGCGCCGAAGGAGCGCAAGATGGGCCTGACCGGGTCCACCACCGCGCAGATGATCTTCGAAAACGCGCGCGTGGACGCCGACCGGCTGCTCGGCGACGAGGGCCACGGGCTGAAGATCGCGCTGTCCTCGCTCAGCTCGGGCCGACTCGGGATCGCGGCGTGCGCGGTCGGCCTCGCCCAGGCGGCGCTCGACGAGGCGGTGGCCTACGCGAAGACGCGCAAGCAGTTCGGGAAGGCGATCATCGACTTCCAGGGCGTGGAGTTCCTGCTGGCCGACATGGCCGCGACCGTCGAGTCCGCCCGCGCGACCTACCTCGACGCCGCGCGCCGCCGCGACCGCGGGATGCCGTTCCAGCGCCAGGCGTCGATCGCGAAACTCGTCGCCACCGACGGGGCGATGAAGGTGACCACCGACGCCGTCCAGGTGCTCGGCGGTGCCGGCTACAC
Organism: Amycolatopsis sp. NPDC059021; assembly: GCF_042739895.1. Taxonomy (NCBI): domain Bacteria; kingdom Bacillati; phylum Actinomycetota; class Actinomycetes; order Pseudonocardiales; family Pseudonocardiaceae; genus Amycolatopsis; species Amycolatopsis sp. NPDC059021. The sequence goes on along the minus strand of NZ_JBHYIQ010000013.1, from coordinate 15,913 downwards.
CCGCGACTTCCCGGTGGAGCGCTATATGCGCGAAGCCAAGGTCCCGCAGATCTTCGAGGGCACCAACCAGATCCAGCGCATGGTCATCGCCCGCGAACTCCGCACCGCGTAACCCGCCATCAATTTAACCCTCCGCACCGATATGATCACCTGTGGTTACATCGAGTACGTGAGACAATGCGGGCGACGTGAGGAGACGCTGTGACAGCAGTACCCAAACCGAACCTCCAGGCACAGACAGGCCGCCGGTGGGAGATTCCGGATCACCTGCTGTCGATCGACGAGTACGCGGCCCTCGGTGAGACCGATTCCGGATTCACCGAACTCGTGGAGGGCCGCCTCGTGATGTCACCTAGTCCCAAGCCGAGACACAACATCGCAATATTCCGGCTCGCAAAGCAGTTGGAGCCTCAACTGCCGGAACACCTTTCGCTCGTCCCGGACACCGATGTCGACCTTTGTCTGGTTCCTGCTGGTGAGCCAGGTTTCTCACGGCGTCCCGACCTGCTCGTGGTCGACCGCGCAGCGGTAGCGCGAGTGGACAAAGACGACGACATGCTCCGCGCCGATGAAGTGCGGATCGTCGTGGAGGTCGTCTCACCGGGTTCAAAGCGCACCGACTACCAGACCAAACATGGCGAATACGCCGACGCTGGAATCCCGCGCTACTGGATCGTTGACCTCAGCAAGCCGATCTCGCTCGTCGCTTGCCACCAGGCAGGCGAACTGGGCTACCAGGACGCTCCAGCGGTGACCGGTGCTTACACCGCGAACGAACCGTTCCCGGTCAAGGTGGATCTCGACGCCCTGCTGGACGCCTGAAGGCGTCCTTACCGGAGCCCCAGACCGGTAAGGACGCCTTCTCCCCTCAAATCCCCCCTTGATCTATCGGTTGTCGCCGTCCTGCGGGACGGACGCCGGAACCGATGGGCTCACCCGGTTGATGTCGCCGCTCAGCACCCATGCCCGCTGGCTGGGCGCGAAGCGCGGCGAGAGCAGGCCGTCGTTGATCTCGCGCGTGACCGCGACGCGGTTGTACGCCGTTGCAGGCAGGTACAGCCGGTCGTTGGACTGACCGCCGTCGGACGTGCCTTCGAGGTCCGCCTCCACGGCGTCGACAATGCCGTCGTGATTGGCGTCGACCCGCGCGACTTCGGCCGCGTACGCGTCGAAGATCCGCTGGCTCAGGTCATACACGTACGGCTCGAAGGACGCGGTCCGCACGTAGACGTCCAGCAGGACCTCGTTGCTCAGCCCGCTCGGGATGAACCGAAGCCGCTTTTCCTTGTGGTCGTCGTTGTTCGGCATCGGCCGGTCCGGATCGTCCGGGCTGGTGTTGAGCAGGCGGTCCGGATCGCGTGGGATGTTCGGGTTGTCGCCGTCGACCTGCGGCTTGTTCTTGACGCCCGACGGGCCCGAGCCGGGCACGATCGAGGACAGCGCGCCGATCTTGCCCTTCTCGAACGTGCCGGGAAGCCCGCCGGTGAACGGAAGTTCGTACGTCGGCGGCGTCCAGTTGGTGTACTGGTTGAGTTCCCAGTACGAGTGCAGGTCGCTCTGCTGCGTGGCGTTGTACGCGCCGAGCGACAGCTGCACCGGCACCAGGTTCGACACCTTGTCGGGCCAGTGGTCGTTCGCGGACGGCTCGTGCGGGGCCTTGCCGTCGGTGGTGAACACCGCGCCGGGTTTGTTGTGATAATCGCCCATCTTGGCGAGCGCGACGGCGTCGGCGGCGGTGATCTTGCCGAAGGCGGCGTGCCCGTCCTTCCGCGGCGCCGCGACGTCCGGCACCGTCACGTCGTGGATCATCCAGCCCTCGTACCAGCCGGATTCGTTGTTGATGACGAACAGGCCCGAAATGTCGGTGAACATGTCGACGAACGAACCGGGATCATTCGGATCGATCGGAAGTCCCGGCTTGGGTTCGACGACCACCCGAATGCCGCCAATGGTCGGAATGTCGTGATTGGGGCCGGTCGCGGTGGGCGCGACCCCGTCGTTGATCCCCGGAATCGTCGTGGTGAACACATTCGGTTGGAAATTCTTCGTGTCCAGCAGGTAGTACTGGAATAACTGGCTGGGTGTCGGAGCCTCGGAAAACGCCGTCATCGGCTCGAACGTGGTGGGTCTCCCGGCCAGCACGGCGAGTCTGTCCTTCAACGGCTGCGGCAGGAACTTGACGTCCCCGCGGTCGGTGAAAAGTCCTTGCGGCGCAACGGCTCCCGCTGCCCCCGAGAACGACGTGGTCGCCCCCAGCGCCAGCACCGCGGCCACCGCGGTCACGGCTTTCCGCTTGTTCGGCATGATCACTCCTCGCTTGAACGGGCGCTCCCCGCGTTCGCCGGCCGGACGCGGAGGAGAAATCAAGGGGTCCCCTCGACCGGAGATATGCGGCCGAGTTACAGCCCGGCAGCGCGCCCTTATGGGTGTACCGCGGGCGGTCCGCCGGTCCTATCCTCGGTACGCATCGGAGCGAGGGATATGGAGTCCCGATGGCGGGGAAGTCCCAGCCGGGCTGGGAAAGGATTTACCGGGAGAATGTCCGGTGGGTGCACCGGCTGATGCTGGCCAAGGTGGGGAACCGCGCGGACGCCGAGGATCTCACCACCGAGGTCTTCCTGGCCGCGCTGAAACCCCTGCGCACCAACGCGACCGAGGAGGAGGTCCGCGCCTACCTCGTGGCGACGGCCAGGACGGTCCTCGCCGCGCACTGGCGACGCCTCTTCGGCCGCGAGATCACCACCATCGGCCTCGACGAAGTCAGCGAGATCCCCGACACCGACCGGGAAAACGGCAACGGATCGAGCGGGATCGCCGCACATCACCGGCTGGAGGCCATCCTGGCCGAACTGCCCGAACGCGCGCGTGAGGTCTTGCGGTTGCGGTTCCTGGAGTCATACTCCTTGCAGGACGCGGCCGACGAACTGGGCTTGACGCTGGCGAACGTCAAGGTCATCCAGCACCGGGCGCTCAGGCTCGCCGCGCGGGCCGCGGCACGGATCGAGGAGCGGACATGAACGACGTCAGCCGCTTCGTCGACAGCCTCATCGGCCAGCATCCGCCCGAACCCTTCCGACCGGACGACGAAGAGGCCGAAGCGATGCGCGCGGCCATCGAGCTCCACGCGGCCCAGACCGCCGACACCGCGCCGAGCGCAGAGTTCGTCGCGCGCCTCGAAAGCGAACTCGCCGAGCAACTCGACGCACGATCCGCGAAGGACAAACTCGCCACCCGCCGGCGCGTTGTCCAGACCGCGGGCATCGCCGCCGCCTCGCTCGCGGCGGGAGCAACCATCGACCGATTCGTGCGGGACGGCTCGACGCCCGAGCAGCCGAAACCCGCGGGTACCTGGCAGATCGTCGCCGCGAGCGGAGACCTGCGGGAAGGCGACGTGCACGAATTCGAGCTGGACACCTTCGCCGGATACGTCACCCGGACCCCCGGCGGACTGCAGGCGGTGTCCTCGACCTGTACCCACCTCGGCTGCCGTCTCCAGCTCGACGCCGCGGCACGGCAGCTGACCTGCCCGTGCCATCCTGCCGTCTTCGCGCTCAACGGTGACGTCGTGCGCTACGACCTGCCGATCGAACTCCCGCCCCTGCCGCGTGCCGACGTCCGGGAACGCGCCGGATTCATCGAGATCTACGTACCAGTGAAGCGCGTTTGAGCACACCCGGCGCCGTGCCAGGACATCGGGATCCCGCCATGTTCACCCCACAGAAAACATGGACCTCGCCCGACGCCGGCACCTGCCGGACATCGATTCAGCGCATTCACCGGCTCGTCGGTTGTTCATTCCGGTGAATACTTTTGATTTTCCTCACCACGGTCGCACGTGTCAACCGTGCGGCCAATGACCGTGCGGATGCACGAGCCGCGCTCTCACTGCCACACCAGGAGCCCGGCGTTTTACACACCGAAGGGAAGATGTCATCCCAGTGCGTGGTGATCAATCGGACGGCGGTTGAAACCGATGTTCATAGTGCTGGACAATGACGCACACAATGCGACACGCCGGACCACGTCTCACGGTGGCTTTCCGAAAGGAGCGACTGCACGTGAGCACTCCCGACACGGGCGCGATCGCCACCAAGATCAACGCCCTCATCGAGGAAAAATGGCGGCACCAGCCGAAACCGCCGGGTAACGCGGCCATCGCCAGGGCGATCCGCGAGGAGACCGGGCTGTCGATCTCCACCGGCTACCTGTGGATGCTCCGCACCGGTGAACGGAAGAACCCCACCGGCCCGCGGCTGCAGGCGCTGGCCAAGTTCTTCGGCAAGCCGGCCGGGTACTTTCTCGACCAGGACATCACTTCCGAGGACATGGATCTCGCGACCGCGCTGAGGTCGAGCGGTGTCCGGACCATCGCACTGCGCTCCGACGGCCTGTCCGAACGGAGCCAGCGGGCGATTCTGGACATGATCGAACACGCACGGGAAATCGAACGGCTCGACCACGACGACGATGTCTGACCGCGGCCATGAACGCCGCGTGGCGGAAGACCCGGCACCGTGTCGCCGCCTTTTCCCGATGTCCCGTCCTGAGCCCTGTCCCGGCCGGGCACGCCGCGGACCCGGAGGTGGGTGACGTGATCGGCAAACGGCTCCGGAATCGCTGCCAGGCGCTGGTCGAAGCGGTGGACGTCTCCCAGCCCTTCACCGCGCGATCCCTGTGCGGGATTCTCGCCGAACAGCGCGGGCGCAGGCTCTACGTCCATCCCCTGCCCCGGGACATGAACGACGAAGGAACACCGTGCGGCGTCTGGCTGGCCACCGACGTCGCCGATCACATCTTCTTCGAGGAACACACCTCGCCGTTCCACCAAGAGCACATCATCATGCACGAGCTGGCCCACATGATCTGCGGGCACACCATCGCCGACCTGCCCGCCGAGCTGGACGCGCGGATACTGGACGACACCGCCGACCCCCAGGAGATCCAGCAAATCCTCCTGCGCACGAGCTATAGCACCGACCAGGAGCAGGAGGCCGAGCTGGTGGCGACACTCCTGCTCGAGAAATCCGCGCGGCTGGGCAACAAACCGGGCAACGCCCAGGAACTCCGGCTCAGCTCGGCACTGGGCATCAAGCAGTGAGCCTCGACCCGCTTCGCTTCGTCCTGCTGATCGCCTGCTGGACGGTCATCCTCGTCCGGCTCCCGGCGCTGCGCTCGGCCGAACAACGCCTGATCTGGTTCATCCTGCTGCTGCTCGGCGGTGGCATGCTCATGCTCCAGAACCCGGTGGCGAAGGCACTCGAGCACGTCGGGATCCCCAACCTCGAAAGCCTGCTGTCCAGCCTGATGGCGATCGGGGTCGCCACGCTCTTGCTGAGCCTGGCATTGCACGTCGCGGGGCGGGACGAGTCACGACGTCCGCCATGGCGCAGACCGCGACTGCTGTGGTGCTGGGCGACGATCGCGATCATGATCGGCACCTTCACCGCGGTCGACACCCTGAAAATCCCCACCAGGGCACGCTTTCTCCCGGTGCCCGGCGCCTTCACCGCGCACACCGTCTACTGGATCGCGTACCTGCTCTACATGGTGATCATCACCGCGTGGACCGGCGTCGCGCTGCTCCGGCATCTGAAGAGCACCCGCAACGCCGTCCTCCGTCTCGCCCTGTTCCTGCTCGCCGTCGCGATGGCCGCGTTCCTGGTCTTCCTCGCCACCCGGGTCGCCTCCCTGTTCTCCGCGACGCCGTTGCTGCCGACAGCGGGCAAGTACGTCTCGTCCCTGCACACGATCGGCATCCTCGCCGGGTGCTCGCTGGCGGCGCTCCTGCCGCTGTGGCAAGCCGTCGTGAACCTCTGGCACAGCCAGAAGCTCTACTCGCTGTGGAAAACCTTGTGCGAAGCCATTCCGCACGTCGCACTGCAACCGCCACGCGGCAGGCTCAGCGATCTGCTGCGGTTCACCGACACCCGGTTGCGCCTCAACCGGATGATCATCGAGATCCGGGACGGCCTGCTGGTCATGCGCGAATGGGTCACCCCGGCCGACCTGGACACCATCCGCGAGACACTGCACAGTGTCCCCGAAGAGCGGGCCGAAGCCGTGAAAACGGCGTGCTGGCTGAAAATTGCCTTACACGCCAAGGAAACGGGCCGCCCCCGCGCCGAGGAAACCCTCGATCTCGTCTACCACGGCGGTGTGGACATCGAGAGCGAACTCCGCTGGCTGCGCCGGATCGCCGCGGCCTGGCGCTCGCCGGCGGTCGCGGCGTATCCGGCGTCAGCTCAGAGTGTCACCCGCTGACCTGCCCGGAACACCGCGACCACGTCACGCAACGCACCCAGATCCTCGCCCGGATCCCCCGACACCGCGAGCAGATCCGCGTCGAACCCCGGGCGAATCCGGCCTTTCCGTACGCCGACTCCGCACGAATCCGCCGCGAGGCTGGTGACAGCCGCCAGCACCTCGACCGGCGCAATGTCCACAAAGGACCGGAACTCCTCCAGCCCGCGCGGAAGACAGTCGTGCGGCTTCTCGACGACCACACCGGCGTCGGAAGAACACACCAGCCGCACACCCGCCTCACGCATCCGCGGCAGCAACTTCCGCGCCGCGATGACGCGCGGGGAAAGCGGGGCGCCGCCGAGCACCCGACCCGCGGTCACCCCGACATACACCCCGCGCTCCGCCATCGTCCGCACCACGGCCCAATCCGCGGCAGCGCCGTCCGCGCTCATGAACGTGCCGTGTTCGACGCCGTCGACACCGGCGTACACCGCGTCCGCGATCCCACCGGTCCCGTGCGCGTGCGCGGTGACCATCGTCTGGGCGGCATGGGCCGCTTCGACGACGACGCGGAGCCGCTCGACGTCGTACTGCGACTCGTACGGAGCGCTTCCTGGGGTGATGCCGCCGCCGGTCGCCATCACCTTGACCACGTCGACACCCCGGTCGACACGCTCGGCCACCGCCGCACGCAACTCGTCCAGCGAGTCGGCCTCCCCGCCGAGAAACCAGCAATGTCCGCCGGTGCTGGTGATCGGCGGCCCCGACGCGAGGATTTCCGGACCGAGGCCACCACCCGCGGCGAACCCGTCCCGGACCTCCAGCGCCAGGTAATCCCAGTCACCCAGGTCCCGCACGGTGGTGACCCCGGCCCGCAGCGCCTGTACGGCATGACGACGCATCCGCGCCGCGAGCGCCTGCCTGGCCTCGACGTCATACGCACGCAGCGGCCGGGGATCCAGCGCGCCCGGCTCGAAACCCAGGTGCGTGTGCGCGTCGACCAGACCGGGCAACAACGTGACGTCGCCCAAGTCGGCCACCGGGAGATCGTGCGCGGGGCGAGCGCCGGAAAGGTCCGCCGCCACGATCGAGCCCTCGCGGATCACGACCAGCGGCGAGCCGTGGTGCAGCGCGGCTCCGTCGAACAGCCGCGCCGCACGCAGTCCCCACGGCTGGGTCACTCGCGGTACCGCCGGTCCTTCGCGACACCGACCCCCTGCGACTCGTCGAACTGGTACACCTCGTCACCCCGCACGAACACCCGCAACGCCCGGTTCATGACGTCCAGCGGATCGCCCGACCACAGCACGACGTCGGCGTCCAAGCCCGGCTTGAGCGTGCCGATCCGGTCGTCGAGGCCGAGGATCTCCGCCGGGTGCGCGGTGAGCGAACGCAGCGCCGTCACCGGGTCGAGCCCGTCCTTGACGGCCAAAGCCGCTTGGTACACAAGGAAGTTGATCGGGATGACCGGGTGATCGGTGGTGATCGCGAACTTCACCCCGGCCCGCGCGAGGATGCCAGGCCCCCGCAGCGTCCGGTTGCGAAGCTCCACTTTGGACTTCGTGGTGAACAGCGGGCCGAGGATGATCGGCACGTCCCGCTCGGCCAGCAGATCGGCGATGAGGTGGCCCTCGGTGCCGTGGTTGATCACCAGTTTGTAGCCGAACTCGTCGGCCAGCCGGATCGCGGTCACCATGTCGTCCGCGCGGTGCACGTGCTGATCCCAGTACAGTTCGCCGGCCAGCACCCTGGCGAGCGTCTCCTTCGTCAGGTCGACGTCGAACGGCTTGCCCTCGTCGTGCGCGTAGTCGCGCTGTGCCTGGTAGTTGCGGGCCTTGGTGAACGCCTCGCGCAGGATCGCCGCGACACCCAGCCGCGTCGACGGCGTCTGGTTCTTCTCGCCGTACACCCGCTTCGGGTTCTCACCGAGCGCGCTCTTGACGCTCACGTGCTCGGCGAACGTCATGTCCAGGATGCTGCGGCCCCAGGTCTTGACGCCGATCGTCTGGCCGCCGATCGGGTTCCCCGAACCGGGCTTGATCACGACGCTCGTGACGCCGCCGGACAGCGCGTCGTCGAATCCCGGCTCGTACGGGTCGATGCCGTCGATCGCACGGAACCGCGCGCCGTTCGGATCGGTCATCTCGTTGGTGTCGTTGCCGGACCAGCCCTCGCCGTCCTCATGGACACCGAGGTGCGCGTGCGCGTCGATGAAGCCGGGCAGCACCCACGTCCCGGCCGCGTCGACGATCTCCGCGTCGTCCGGAACGTCGACGTCGGCCTCCGCCCCCACGGCGACGATCCGGCCGTCCTCGATGAGCACGATGCCGTCGTCGATCGGATTACCGTCGATGGGGACGACGTAGCCCCCCACAATCGCCTTAGCTGACATACTTTGACACGCTAACGAACGCGGGCGGCCGCACGCACGCGGCTTCCCGAAATGGACCGGCTCGTGATCACGGCACCCGGATCCCCCAGCTCCCGGTCCAGGAGGACGCGGGCTCGAGGTCGATCAGGTCGGTGCCGGTGTTGAGCGCGTCGGCCGGGCAGGTCATCGGCTCGATCGCGACAGCCCGGCCGCGCCCGACGAGATCCTCCGGCGTGAACACCTGCACCCAGCGGAAGTCGCGGCCGGCCCAGACGACGAGGTGCTTGTCCTCGTGACTGAGCACGTGGTGGTACTGCCCGTCCTCGGCGAAGTCCAGCCCACCGAAGGCGGTGTCGAGATCGATACCGGCGAGCGCGCGACCGTGCCGGAAGTCGTACTCGGTGTCCTCGACGTCTTGTTCGTCGCCGTAGGGCATCTGCTCGTCGCCGAGGTAAGGCCGGACCCGGGTCGCGGACAGCGTCAGCGTGAGCTCGTCGGTCGGCACGTCGCCGATGCGGAAGTATGGATGCGTCCCGACGCCAACACCGATCGGCTGCTCGCCCTCGTTGCGGATCTCGTGCGTGATGACGAGTTCGCGCGGCGCGATCTCGTAGGTGATCGTCGCGCGCAACGGCACCGGCCAGCCGGGCTGAACCTCGACGTCGACCGCGAGGGTGATCGAGGATTCGGCGTGTTCGAGGAGTTCCCACTCCTTGCGGCGGGTCAGGCCGTGGATGGCGTTGCCGCGGGCCTCTTCGGTGATCTCGAGCTGCTGCTCCTCGCCCTGGAACGTCCACTTGCCGCCCTTGGTGCGGTTGGGCCATGGGAGGAGGACCTGACCGGCGCCCTTCGGCGGCTTCTCGCCCTCGGGGAACTCTTCGACGTACGGGACGCCGTTGACCTCGAACGCGCGCAGCCCCGCGCCGATCTCGGTGACGACGGCGCGTGCGTTGCCGCGGGTGATCTCGAACTGCTCTCCGGTCGGGTTGCCCATGCGGACGACCCTACCGGCGGGTGGACTCCAGGAACGCGACCCACGCGGCGGCGGAGACGGACAGGTTCGCGACAGGCGCCTTGGAGTCCCGAACCCCGATGACCTGCGGAGTCGCGGCTACCTCGACACAGTTCCCGCCCGTCCCGTCTTCGCTGTAACTGCTCTTGCGCCAGCCAACAGCCGAAAAGTCCACAGTAGACACCCGATATCACCTCTCCAGTTCGACTACAGGTTCGCGACGATCTTCTCGATGAACTCCACCGAATCGTCCACGGACAAGGCTTCTTCTCGCAGCCGGGCGAAACACAGCTTCACCCGCTCCAGTTTCGCAGAACCCTCGAATTCCATGTGGCCAGGAACGCTGCCCAGGTGGACAAGATCCGGATGATCGCCATCCTCGAAGCGCAGGATGGTAAAGGCCCCGTCCATGCCCATATTCGCCTTCTCACTGTGCGGCATCACCTGCAGCGACACCGTCGGAAGCGTGGTGGCTTCGATCAGGCGCAACAGCTGGGAACGTAGCACCGTACGGCCACCGATCGGCCTCCTCAACACAGCCTCATCGACAATGGCCTCCAAGCGCAGCGGAGCATCCTCGTCGACGAGTCGCCGCTGCCGGAACAGCCTCGCCTGCACGTCATTCTCCAATCGCTGTGGACTCCGAACGCCCACACTCCCCAGCGCCGCTCGCATGTAATCCTCTGTCTGCAACAGACCAGGCATATTGGCCAGCTGCCAACACTGCACCAAGCTCGCACCGGCTTCACTGCCGATATACCCCCTGTTCGGAATCCCGTAGGCGCGCCACCAGCCTTGCGTCTTGGCATGCCTGGCGAGATCGATCATCTCGTCGTCACGACAGTCATAAACGTCCATAGCGGAACGCACGAAGTGCACATCGGCGTAGGTCTCGCCGGTCTCCATACGCTGCAACGTGCTTCGCGAGGTATCGAGCAAAGCAGCCGCTTCGTCCAGGCTCATCCGAGCCCGCTCGCGCAGCCGCCTCAATCGCCGCGCCAACCGCAGTTTCGACAACATCGGACTGTCCAGCGCCACTGCCACTACCTCCCGTGCGCGAACGATCACTACATGCTGCCACCTGGGACCGACAATCCGGGAATCCCACCTCAAACGCGAAGTGACCCAAAAAGTAAACTCATTGCACTTATGCACTGACTGCTGCTTCACTGATGTCCTCGACCGAAGGAAGGAACCACCGTGAACATCAGCATCATCGGCGCCGGGCCGGGCGGCCTCACCTGCGCGCGCATCCTGCAGCGGCACGGCATCCCGGTGACGGTGTACGACCGAGATCCGGACGCGATCTCCCGCAACCAGGGCGGCTCCCTCGACCTCCACGAAGAAGACGGCCAGCTCGCACTCCGCGAAGCGGGCCTGCTGGACGAGTTCTTCGCGCTCGCCAGGTTCGAGGGGCAGGAAATGCGCATGCTCGACACGACCGGGCGCATCCTGGCCCGCCACCTGCCGGAGGAGGGCGAGATGATCGCCCCCGAGATCGACCGCGGTCAGCTTCGCGATCTCTTGGTGCGTTCACTCGCACCAGGGACGGTCCAGTGGGGACGCACCCTCGAATCGGTGAGCGGACCGTCCGGCGGGCCGCGAACGCTGACCTTCGCCGACGGAACGACCGTCGAAACGGATCTCGTGATCGGCGCGGACGGCGCCTACTCTCGCGTCCGCGCGGCGGTGTCGTCCGCGACGCCGCAGTACGTCGGGATCAGCTGCCTCGAAGCATGGTTCGACGACATGGAGACCGCGCATCCCGAACTCGCCGAACTGGTCGGGGAAGGCGGCGCCCACATCGCCGACGGCGAGCGCGGACTTTTCCCGCAGCGCAACAGCGGCGGCCACATGCGGGTCTACATCATGCAGCGCGTCCCGGCGGACTGGATCGCGGCGAACGGGCTTAGCCCCGACGACACCGAGGGCATCCGCGCGTACCTGCGGAACGAGTTCGCGGCCTGGTCGCCGGAGGTGCGCCGGCTGGTCACCGACAACGACGGCCCCTATGTCGATCGCCCGCTGTTCGCCCTGCCGGTGCCGCACACCTGGGAGCACTCGCCCAGCCTGACGCTCCTGGGAGACGCCGCGCACCTCATGCCGCCGCTCGGCGTCGGCGTCAACCTGGCCATGCTCGACGCTTGCGAACTCGCTCTCGCCCTCGCTCGCTCCGCCAACCTCGACGACGCGGTGCACGCCTACGAGAAGTCGATGCTCCCGCGCTCGATCGAAATAGCCCAGCGACTCGAAGGCGGCGCCGAAGATCTACTGGCCGCGCACGACCCCGACGAGATCGGCCAGTTCGTCACCGGCGAGGCCCGCTCTTGAACCCGTCCCAAAGGCGTGAAGGCCTCCTTACCGGCCTTGAGCGCCGCGAAGGAGGCCTTCCCTGCCTCCAGATCCACAAAGGACACTTCCGTCGAGGGTCACCGCGGCGCGTGGCCGGACGCCGAGGGACGCCCTGGGTGCGTTGAGTGCAACGAGGGCGTCCCTCGGTGCGTCGAGCGCACCGAAGGCGTCCCTCGGCACATCCGGCCTCGTGCCCGAAGTTACTAGACCGGTCGTCATAGTTTGGGTTACAGTCGACGGCATGGTTCGTCGCACCGATACCCGGCAGCGGATGCTCGACACCGCCGCCGACCTGTTCCACGCCCAGGGCTACCACGCCACCGGCCTCACCCAGCTCACCACCGCGGGCGGCGCACCGAAGGGCTCGCTCTACTTCCACTTCCCCGGCGGCAAGGAGCAGCTCGCCGCCGAGGCGCTGCGCCTGTCCAGCGAACGACTGCGCGAGGCACTACAGACCATCGTCGAGCAGGCGCCGGACGCGGCGACCGCGATCGATCGCGTCGTCGAGGCGATCGCCGAAATCCTGGAGGCTTCGGACTTCCAGCGCGGGTGTCCACTTGCGACAGTCGCGCTCGACGCCGCGCAGGAGAGCGAAACCATCCGCGAGGCGTGCACCGAGGGCTACACGTCCTGGCAGACCCTGCTCGCCGATTACCTTGTCGAGCAAGGGTTCCCGCGCGATCGCGCGCAGGACCTCGCCACCGTCGTCCTCGCCTCCATCGAGGGCGGCATGCTGCTCGCCAAGACCCGGCGCGACGTCGCGCCGCTGCGCGCTGTCGCAGGCCATCTGCACGACACCATCGAACGGGAGTTGCCCTGATGCGCGTCCACCACCTGAACTGCGGCACCATGCGCCCTCCCGGCGGGCGCCTCATCGACGGCGAGCCGGGCCTGTTCCGCCGCGCCACCATGGTTTGTCACTGCCTGCTGCTGGAAACCGGCACCGGGCTCGTCCTCGTCGAGACCGGCACCGGCACCCCGGCCGTCGAGAACCCCGCGGGCTGGCTCGGCTCGGCGTTCGTCCGGCTGACCGGCGCGGTCGCCGACCAGGAACTGACCGCGGTGCACCAGATCCGCGAACTCGGCTTCGATCCCGCCGACGTCCGCGACATCGTGCTGACCCATCTCGACCTCGATCACGCGGGCGGGCTCGTCGACTTCCCGCACGCGCGCGTGCATGTCTACGCCGAAGAACTCCGCGCCCTGCAGGCACCCCACGACCGCCGGGAGCGAAACCGCTACCGCCGCGTCCAGTTCGCCCACGGTCCACTGTGGAAGTCCTATTCGGACTCCGGCGATTCGTGGTTCGGTTTCGACGCCGTCCGCGAGCTGGACGGCCTGCCACCGGAGATCCTGTTGATCCCGCTGGCCGGGCACACCAGGGGCCACGCGGGCGTCGCCGTCGATACCGGCAACGGCTGGCTGCTCAACGCGGGTGACAGTTACTTCTTCCCCGGCGAGCTGGAGCCGGAGCCGAATTGCCCACCGGGGCTTGCCCTGTTCGAGGGACTCATGCAGACGGTGAAAACCCCCAGACTGGACAATCAGCGCCGGTTGCGCCAGCTTGTGAAGGAGCACGGGGACGAGGTCACGGTGTTCTCCGCACACAACTCCGTGGAATTCGAGCGGCTGAGCGGGAGGAGCAGGGTATGAAGGTGCATCACCTGAACTGCGGAACCATGCTGCCGCGGGGCGGCCGCCTGCTGGACGGGCAGCCGGGGCTGTTCCGGCGTTCCCCGATCGTGTGCCACTGCCTGCTGATCGAAACCGGCGACGGCCTGGTGCTGGTCGACACCGGCTTCGGCACCCAGGGCGTCGCCCGCCCCGCCGAATGGCTCGGCAGGATGTTCCTCGCGATGACCAGCCCGCGGACGGTGGCCGAGGAAACCGCTGTCGCGCAGATCAAGGCGCTCGGCCTCGACCCCGCCGACGTCCGGCACATCGTCGTCACGCATCTCGACGTCGACCACGCGGGCGGCCTCGCCGACTTCCCGAACGCGGTCGTCCACCTGCGCGCCAAGGAACACGACATGGCGACGTCGCCGAGCAACCTCGCCGAGAAGAACCGCTACCGTGCCGTCCAGTTCAGCCACCGTCCACTGTGGAGCAGCTACGACGAGGCGGGCGACGAGTGGTTCGGCTTCCAGGCCGTCCGCTCACTGAAAGGCCTGCCGCCGGAAATCCTGCTCGTGCCGCTGTCCGGCCACACGCACGGGCACACCGGCGTCGCGGTCCGCGCGGGTGACGGCTGGCTCCTGCACGCCGGCGACTCGTACCTCTTCCACGGTCAGCTGGACCCGGCGGGGCCGCACTGCCCGCGCGTTTCGAGCGCTTATCAGTCCTTGCTGCAGATGGACCGCCACACCCGGCTGGAGAACCTCGCACGCCTGCAGGAATTGGCGCGGAACCACCAGGACGAGATCAAGGTCTTCTCGGCACACAGTCCTGTCGAACTCCAGGCACTCCGCCGCGACCGAGTTGCCTTTTCAGGCTCACACGAGCACAAAAAAGGGCAATAGATCACCCTCGCAACTCCTCTGACCTGCGGAAATAATTCTTATTCAGCGGCAGATAACAACGTTGCTCACCAGTGTTCCAGATCACAGTGGCGCACCCTTTCGAAGCCTCGGGCATCTCTATTTGCGAAGACACAAACACACCAGCAAATACGCGATCTCCCATTCGAGGGGCTGATTATGAACATCACCAAGAAGACGATTCAGCGGGCCACGATGGCGATCGCCGCGGTCGCGGCGGTGGGCGCACTGGGGGCGTGCTCGACCGGTAACGCCGCACCGGCGCCGCAGGGTTCCGGCGGCGCCGGGGGCGGGATCGGCGCGGCGCCGAACGCCGGGACCGCCAAGGACACCAGCGCCCAGGGTGGCGCGGACGGCGTCACCGGCTCCCAGCGGACCGGCGCCGGCAAGAGCAACCCTGGCACTCCCCCCAACTGCCTGAACCTGAACGTGGCGTGGCTGAACCCGAACCCGCTCAACGGGGAAAGCACACAGTGGAAGCTCCCGATCGTCCTGACCAACAAGACCAACACGACGTGCGTCGTGCGGGGCTTCCCCGGCGTCCGCCTCAACGGCGAAGACGGCACCACCTGGGACCTGGTCCGCTCCAGCGACGCCATCACCCCGGTCCAGCTCGGCCCTGGTGAGCGCGCCACCGCCGACGTCACCTACTCCACCGCCGTCGCGCTCAACCCGGAAACGGGATCGGGCGGCGGTGACCCTTCCGGCTGGCACGTCGCCAGCGTGTCGATCACCCCGCCGAACAGCACCAACACCCAGACCCTGCCCTGGGTGAACCCGATCGGCCTGGTCAAGCAGGACGCCGCCACCCACCCCGGCACCTACGTCGGCGCCGTCCGCCCCGGCGAATAACGGCCGCGCCACAACGAAAATTGCGGGGGGGACCAGGGGTGGCCCCGCCGGTTTGGGTGGGGGGGCCCCCCCCCCCGGGACCGGGTGTGGGAGTGAGCCCCCGCGCGGGGGGGGGGGCGCGTGTGT
>NZ_JBHYIQ010000013.1:0-410 GCF_042739895.1 Amycolatopsis sp. NPDC059021 | reverse complement strand
GCGGCGGCCCCCCCCCCCTCCACACACCCCCCCACCCCAAAAACTCAGGGGGGCGGCCCCCCGGCCCACCCCCCCATTTTTTCCGTTGTCCGGGACACCCGCCCGGTGACCGGATGAGGTCATGCCGCCCCTGAGCGGGGACGGGCCAGCTATGGTCGGCCGGTGGCCCGACGACTGCTCCTCGCGCTCCTCGCCGTCCTCGCTCTCGCCGGATGCGGCAGCACCGTGGAAGGTACGGCCCAACCGCAACCGGAGACCGAAGTGTCAGCCTTCCTCGACAAGGTGGCCACTCCCGAGGTGCTTGCCGCGCTGCAGCGCAGAGCTGCCAAGACGCAGGGCGTGCTGGCTGCCCGGCGTGATCCGGGTCCTGCCGTGAAGGCCTCCTTCACAGCGCTGGACGCTGTGAAGGC
>NZ_JBHYIQ010000012.1:126575-166112 GCF_042739895.1 Amycolatopsis sp. NPDC059021 | reverse complement strand
GGGCGGGGGGGGGGCCCGACGGGGGTGATGGCGTCTTTCGGGGCGTTCATGTTTTTTAGGGCGCCTTTCAGGCACCAAAGGACGGCGCAGCCCACGCCGGTGGTGATCAGAGGCGGATGCGGGTGGATTCGCGGACGACCAGTTCCGGGGTGAAGACGACGCCCTGGTGTTTCGCCGACGCGTCGTCGGCGGTTTCCGCGAGCAGTAGTTCGGCGGCGGTCCGCCCCAGCCGTCGCGCGGGCTGGCGCACCGAGGTCAGCGGCACCGCCGCCGCCCCGGCGAACTCGATGTCGTCGTACCCGACGATCGCCATCTCCTCGGGGACCTTGACCCCGGCCCCGACCATCGCCTGGAGCACACCCAGCGCCAGGAGGTCGTTGGCGCAGAACGCCGCCGTCGGCCGGGGGCTCATCCCGAGCAGCCGCGCCCCGGCGTCCCGGCCGGAGGCGAAGTCCAGGCCGGAAGCCTCCAGCACCGAAAGGGAGACCGCGGAACCGTCCAAAGAGGATCGCAGCCCGGCCTCCCGGTCCCGGCACTGGGCGAGCACGGCCGGCCCGTTGACGAACGCGATCCGCCGGTGGCCGGTCTCGGCCAGGTGCCGTCCGGCCAGCGCGCCGCCCGCGACGTCGTCGACCGACACCGAGCTGGCCTGATCGGCGGGCACCTTGCGGTCCACGAACACGTACGGGATTCCGCTGCGCCGGAAGGTCTGCAATGCCTCGCCGGAGGTGTCGACCGGGCTCAGCAGGACGCCGCGGACGCGTTGTTCCGCGAGCATCGCGAGGTAGGAGGCCTCCAGCTCGGTGCGCTGGCCGCTGTTGCAGGTGATGATGTTGAGCCCCTGGGCGTGCGCGGCCTCCTCGGCGCCGCGTGCCACGTCGACGAAGAACGGGTTGCCGAGGTCCAGCACCACCAGCGCCATGATCCGGCTGCGCCCGGCCCGCAGCTGCCGCGCCGATTCGTCGCGGACGTAGCCCAGTTCCTCGATGACCGAGAGCACCCGGTTGCGGGTGGCCGCCGAGACGACTTCGGGCCGATTGACCACATTGGACACCGTGCCGATCGAGACGCCCGCGCGTTTCGCGACATCCTTGATCCCGACCATGCGTCCCCTTGCTCTCCGCGAGGCCGTGAGCCTACCATGGGAGTGAAACGTTTCAAAACTCGAGACCGGGGTGAGCGGACCATGGTGGTACCGGCGGCGGTGGTGAAGGAACGGCTACGGGGACAACGGATCGAGACTCCTTCGTGGGCGTACGGCAACTCGGGCACCCGGTTCAAGGTGTTCGCGCAGCCCGGCGTGCCGAGGACCGTCGAGGAGAAGATCGACGACGCCGCCCAGGTGCACGCCTTCACCGGGGTCGCCCCGACCGTCGCGCTGCACATCCCGTGGGACCGTGCCGACGACTACGGCAGGCTCGCGAAGTACGCCGAGTCCGCCGGGATCCGCCTCGGCACCATCAACGCGAACGTGTTCCAGGACGACGACTACAAGCTCGGCAGCGTCGCCAACCCGGACAGGGCGATCCGGCGCAAGGCGCTCGATCACCTGCTCGACTGCGTCGACATCATGGACCGGACGGGCTCGCGCGATCTCAAGCTCTGGTTCGCCGACGGCACCAACTACCCGGGCCAGGACGACATCCGCACGCGTCAGGATCGGCTCGCCGAGGCACTCGCCGCGGTCTACGAACGGCTCGGCGCGCATCAGCGGCTCCTGCTCGAATACAAGCTGTTCGAGCCCGCCTTCTACACCACCGACGTCCCAGACTGGGGCACCGCGTACGCGCACTGCCTGCACCTCGGTGACCGCGCGCAGGTCTGCGTCGACACCGGCCACCACGCGCCGGGCACCAACATCGAGTTCATCGTCGCGATCCTGCTGCGCGCGGGAAAGCTCGGCGCGTTCGACTTCAACTCCCGCTTCTACGCCGACGACGATCTCATGGTCGGGGCGGCCGACCCGTTCCAGCTGTTCCGGATCATGGCCGAGGTCGCCCGCGGTGGCGGGCTCGACCAGGAGACCGGTGTCGCGTTCATGCTCGACCAGTGCCACAACGTCGAGGCCAAGATCCCCGCCCAGATCCGCTCGGTGTGCAATGTCCAGGAGGCCACCGCCAAGGCGCTGCTGATCGACCGCGACGCGCTGACCGCCGCGCAGTATTCGGGCGACGTGCTGGCCGCGCACGACGTGTTCATGGACGCCTACCACACCGACGTCCGGCCGATGCTCGCCGAACTGCGGGCGGAACAGGGCCTCGACCCGGATCCGGTGGCGGCCTACCGGCGGTCCGGATACGGCGAGCGCATCGCCGCCAACCGCGTCGGCGGGAACCAGGCGGGGTGGGGCGCGTGACACCCAAGCCCGTCGAAGAACTGCTCGCCCGCTCGCACCGGCTCGGTGCCGACCCGGCCAACACGAACTACGCCGGAGGCAACACCTCGGCGAAGGGGACGGCGGTCGACCCGGTCACCGCGCGACCCGTGGAACTGTTGTGGGTCAAGGGATCCGGGGGCGACCTCGGGACGCTCACCGAGGCCGGGCTGGCGGTGCTGCGGCTGGACCGGCTCCGCGCGCTGCCGGACGTCTATCCGGGCGTCGAGCGTGAGGACGAAATGGTCGCCGCGTTCGATTATTGCTTACACGGCAAGGGTGGCGCGGCGCCGTCGATCGACACCGCGATGCACGCGCTCGTCGACGCGCCCCACGTCGATCACCTGCATCCGGACTCCGGGATCGCGCTCGCCACCGCCGCCGACGGCGAGAAGCTCACCGAGCGGTGCTTCGGCGATCGCGTCGTCTGGGTGCCCTGGCGGCGGCCGGGATTCCAGCTGGGCCTGGACATCGCGCGTGTCAAGGCCGAAAACCCGCGAGCCATCGGCTGCGTTCTCGGCGGCCACGGCATCACCGCCTGGGGCGAAACCAGCGACGAAGCCGAAGCGCACTCGCTCGAAATCATCCGCACCGCCGCGGAATTCCTGGCCGAGCACGGAAAGCCGGAGCCGTTCGGGCCGGAACTCGACGGTTACCGACCGCTCCCGGAGGCCGAACGCCGGGAACGCGCCGCCGCGCTCGCCCCGATCCTGCGCGGGCTCGCGTCCACCGACCGGCGGCAGATCGGGTGCTTCACCGACACCGGACCGGTGCTCGATTTCCTCGCCCGCGCCGAACATCCCCGCCTCGCCGCGCTCGGCACGTCGTGTCCCGATCATTTCCTGCGTACCAAGGTCCGCCCGCTCGTCCTCGATCTGCCGCCCACGGCGCCGCTGGACGAGGCGATCACGCGGTTGAAGGAGCTGCACGAGCGTTATCGCGAGGACTACCGCGCCTACTACGAGCGCTACGCCGAGGAGGATTCGCCACCGATGCGGGGTGCCGATCCGGCGATCGTGCTGGTGCCCGGCGTCGGGATGTTCTCCTTCGGCGCCGACGCGCAGACAGCGCGGGTCGCGGGGGAGTTCTACCTCAACGCGATCAACGTCATGCGTGGCGCGGAAGCGGTGTCGACGTACGCGCCGATCGACGAGCGCGAGAAGTTCCGCATCGAGTACTGGGCGCTGGAGGAGGCCAAACTCCGGCGCCGCCCCGCCCCGAAGCCGTTGACCGGCCGGGTCGCGCTGGTCACCGGCGCCGGATCGGGTATCGGCAAGGCGATCGCCCGACGGCTCGCGGCCGAAGGCGCCTGCGTCGTCGTGGCCGACCTCGACGCCGACGCCGCGCGCGAAGTCGGCGACGAACTGGGCACGGCCATCGCGGTCACCGCGGACGTCACCGACGAGGAGCAGGTCCGGAACGCCTTCGATACGGCGGCGCTGGCTTTCGGCGGCGTCGACCTCGTGGTGAACAACGCGGGGCTGTCCATCTCGAAACCGCTGCTCGAAACGTCTGCAAAGGACTGGGATGTCCAGCACGACGTGATGGCGCGCGGATCGTTCCTCGTCGCCAGGGAAGCGGCCAGCACGATGGTCGCCCAGGGCATCGGCGGTGATCTCGTCTACGTCGTCAGCAAGAACTCGGTGTTCGCCGGGCCCGACAATGTCGCCTATGGGGCTGCCAAAGCGGATCAGGCCCATCAGGTGCGGCTGCTGGCCGCGGAGCTGGGGGAGCACGGCATCCGCGTCAACGGCGTCAACCCGGACGGCGTGGTGCGCGGCTCGGGGATCTTCGCCGGCGGCTGGGGTGCGCAACGGGCCGCGGTGTACGGCGTCGAGGAGTCCGAACTGGGCGCGTTCTACGCCCAGCGCACGATCCTCAAACGCGAGGTGCTGCCCGAGCATGTCGCGAACGCCGTGTTCGTGCTGGCAGGCAAGGAACTGTCGCACACCACCGGGCTGCACGTGCCGGTGGACGCCGGGGTCGCGGCGGCGTTTCTACGATGACGGTCCTGCGATGAGGTTCGCGGCGGTCGACCTCGGCGCGTCCAGCGGCCGGGTGCTGGTCGGCGACCTGACGCGGGGGCTGGACCTGATCGAGGCACACCGGTTCCCCAATCGCCCGGTCGAGGTCCGGGGAACGCTGCACTGGGACATCCTGGCGCTGTACCGGGAAGTCCTCGAAGGGCTGCGCGTGGCGGGGCCCGTGGACGCGATCGGGATCGATTCGTGGGCGGTCGACTACGGCCTGCTCGACGAGGACGGCACGTTGCTCGGCAATCCGGTGCACTATCGCGATCGCCGGACCGAGCACGTCGCCGGCGCCGTGCTCGCGAAGGTGCCGGACCTCTACGCCGCCACCGGGATCCAGTTCCTGCCGTTCAACACGGTGTTCCAGCTCGCCGCGGACCGCCGTGCCGCCGAGGCGGCGCGGATCGTGCTCATCCCGGATCTGCTGGCCTACTGGCTGACCGGCGAGCTGGGCACCGAGCGGACCAACGCGTCCACCACCGCGTTGCTGGATCCGCGCACCGGGGACTGGGCGGCCGCGGTGGCGGACAGGGCGGAGATCGACGTCGGCAAGTTCCCGCCGTTGCGGTCGCCCGGCGACCGGGCGGGGACGACGAGCCAGGAACTCGGCTCGACACCGGTGTACGCCGTGGGTTCGCACGACACGGCGTCGGCGGTCGCGGCCGTCCCGGCGGTCACGGACCGGTTCGGCTACATCTCCTCGGGTACCTGGTCGCTGGTCGGGGTCGAACTGGACGCGCCGGTGCTCACCGAGGAAAGCCGGAAAGCCAACTTCACCAACGAACTCGGCGTCGACGGCACCGTCCGGTACCTGCGGAACGTGACCGGTCTGTGGCTGTTGCAGGAATGCCAGCGGGTCTGGGGGCTCGCCGAGGTCGAACCGTTGCTGGCAGCGGCTGCACGGCTGCCCAGAAAGTCCATTGTGGACGTCGATGACCCGCGTTTCCTGCCACCGGGCGATATGCCGGGCCGGATCGCGGCGGCCTGCCGGGAGGCCGGAGAGCCGGTGCCCCGCGACCCGCCGGAGTTCACCCGGTGTGTGCTCGACAGCCTCGCCGAGGCGTATCGCCGGGCACTGGCCGACGCGGTTCGCTTGTCCGGCAAGGAGATCGACGTCGTCCATGTCGTCGGGGGCGGTGCCCGCAACGAGCCGCTGTGCCAGTTGACAGCCGACGTCTGCGGCCTGCCCGTGCTCGCCGGGCCGGTGGAGGCGACGGCGCTGGGCAACGTGCTCGTCCAGGCCCGCGCGCACGGCGCCGTCGAGGGTGATCTGGCCACGATGCGTGCCCGGATCGCGCGAGTCCGGCCGCCACGGCGGTACGAGCCGTGATGATGTGACGGTGTCTTCGGCGCCGTTCGCTTCCTGCTTCCCGGGAAAGGTTTCATCGTTACCCGGGTACACCTTGTCCGCCGCGAAAACTGTGGTTACTCTCGTGCGCACCGGACGATTGATACGTTTCAAAAATGATCAGGCCTAGCTCAACGGCGACTAGGAGATCCCATGACTTCCCCTGAAGCAGTCGGCGTCACTCCGGCCCCGGACGGCGAGGTGGTCAGCCGCAGGCACTGGAACTGGACCGTCCTGGCCGGGATGGCGTCCTATCTGGACGCCGGGTCGATCGTCGCGCTCGGCGCGGGACTGGCGTTGTTCCAGACGTATCTCGGATTGTCCGCGGGCGCGGTGGGCGCGCTGGCGGCGATCGGGCCGAACGCGCTGGGCTGCGCGGTGGGCGCGCTGATCGGCGGCAGGCTGGGCGACAAGCTCGGCCGCAAGCGGATCTACAAGTACGATCTGCTGGTCTACGCGGCGGGCATCCTGTGCATCGCGCTGTCGGTCAACGCGCCCATGCTCTTCGTCGGCACGTTCGTGGTCGGCGTCGCGGTCGGCGCCGACGTCCCGACGTCGCTGGCGCTGGTCGGCGAGTTCTCCCCGGCGAAGGCGCGGGGCAAGCTGCTGGGGCTCACCCAGGTGGCGTGGAGCGTGGGGCCGATCGTGGTGCTGTTGCTCGCTCTCGCGCTGTCCTCGCTCGGCCTGCTGGGAATCCGGATCGTGTTCGCGCATCTGCTCGTGGTCGCGCTGGTGACTTGGGCGCTGCGCCGCAATCTGGCCGAATCGGCGCGCTGGCGCACCGCCGCCGAGATGTCCACTTCGGACACCGTGGTGCGGCACCGGCTGCGGAACCTCTTCTCCGGCGCCCACCTCAAGGCGCTCGTCTGGACCGCGACGATCTACCTGTTCTGGAACCTCGCCGCGGGCACCGCCGGGATCTTCACCCCGTACATCATCAAGACGCTCAACGCCGGGACGCAGGCGGCGAGCGTGGCGCTGTCGTGTTCCAGCTTCGTGGTCACCGCGATCGTCACCGCCGCCGGGTTCATGCGGTTCGCCGACCGCGGCTACCGCGCGCGCCGCGTGATGTGGGCAGCCGGCGCGGTCACCGAATTCGTCGCGTTCGTGCTGTACCTGGTGTTCCCGTTCACCGTGCCGGTGATCATCGCGAACATGGTGATGTTCGCGGTCGGCGGCGCGCTCGCGGGCGAGGCCTTCTACAAGGTGTTCAGCCAGGAGCTGTTCCCGACGATGCTGCGTGGCACGGCGCAGGGCATCACCTTCGGGGTGGCCCGCGCCATCCTCGGCGTCTGGAGCTTCTTCGTGCCGGTGCTCGCCGAGGCGGGGATCGGCCCGGTCGCCGCGCTGCTCGCGCTGTTCCTGCTGATCAGCGGGCTGGTCGGCTACCTGTTCATGCCCGACACCTCCGGCAAGTCGCTGGAGCAGATCGAAACCGAACGCGCCCTCGCGTAAAGGAGAATCCCTTGCTCGTCACCCGAGTCCGCTTCGAACACCACGAGGACGCGCTGGGCATCGGCACCGCGGCGCCCCGGCTGTCCTGGCAGGTGCGCACCGACGATCCCGGATGGGCCCAGACCGCCTACGAGGTCGAACTGTGCCGATGCGTTCTCGGCGGTAAAGAGTGCCTCGAACCGAACGGTCACTCCGTGGTACGGGTGGACTCGGCCGAGCAGGTGCTCGTAGCCTGGCCGTTCGCCCCGCTGGCGTCCCGGACCCGCGCCGCCGTCCGGATCCGGGTCGCCGCGGGCGAGCGGTGGAGCGACTGGAGCGAACCGTCCACAGTGGAAACCGGGCTGCTCGCCGAGGACGACTGGTCGGCCCGGTTCGTCGCCCCCGCCACGATCGGCGGAATCGGGGAACGCGCGCCGATACTGGGCCGGACCTTCACCCCGCGCGGGGCGGTCGCGTCCGCGCGGCTCTACGTCACCGCGCACGGGGTCTATTCGCTCACCCTGAACGGTGCCCGGGTCGGGGATGAGGTGCTCGCACCGGGGTGGACGAGCTATCCGCACCGGCTCCGGTATCAGACCCACGACGTCACGGCGGCGCTGAAACCCGGTGAGAACACACTGGAAGCGTTGCTGGGCAACGGTTGGTACCGGGGACGCCTCGGCTGGGGCGGGAACCGCGGCGTCTACGGTGACCGCGTCGCGCTGCTGGCCCAGCTGGAGATCACCTACGAGGACGGGACGAGCGAGGTGATCGGCACCGACGAGCAGTGGACCGCGCGGGAGAGCGGCATTCTCGACAACGACCTGTACGACGGGCAGCACACGGATCTCCGCGAGCATCGGTCCGTTGTGGACGGAGTGGCGGTCGTCGAGGCCGATCTGTCCACTTTGGTCGCCCCGGACGGGCCGCCGGTGCGGGTGACCGAGGTGGTGCCCGCGGTGTCGGTCTCGACATCGCCGTCGGGCCGGACGCTCGTCGACTTCGGCCAGAACCTCGTCGGCTGGGTCCGGCTGAAGGCGGGGAAAACCGTTGCGGGCCAAGAGGTCATCGTGCGGCACGCCGAGGTGCTCGAACATGGCGAACTCGGTGTACGGCCGCTGCGCAGCGCGAAGGCCACCGACACCTACGTGCTCGCGGACGCCGAGGACGTGGTGCTCGAACCCAGTCTGACGTTCCACGGGTTCCGCTACGCCGAGGTCACGGGCGTCCCGGAGCTGGCGCCCGCCGACGTCGAGGCCGTGGTGATCGGCAGCGATCTGTGGCGCACCGGCTGGTTCGGCTGCTCGGACCCGTTGCTGGAACGTTTCCACGAGAACGTCGTCTGGAGCATGCGCGGCAACTTCCTCGACCTGCCCACCGACTGCCCGCAGCGGGACGAACGGCTGGGCTGGACCGGCGACATCCAGGTGTTCGCGCCGACCGCGAGCTTCCTCTACGACATCGCCGGGTTCCTCGGTTCGTGGCTCGCCGACCTCGCGGCCGAGCAGCACGAGGACGGTTCGGTGCCGTTCGTGATCCCGGACGTGCTGTCCCTCGGAACCCCGGCCGCCACGGCTTGGGGCGACGCGGCCACGATCGTGCCGTGGGTGCTGTACCGGCACTACGGCGACATCGAGATCCTGGCCCGGCAGTTCGCGAGCATGCGGGCGTGGGTGGACCGGATCACCGCGGTGAGCACGGACGGCCTCTGGGTGGGCGGGTTCCAGTTCGGCGACTGGCTCGACCCGGCGGCGCCGCCGGACGATCCCTTCGCGGCGAAGGCGGATCCCGACGTCGTCGCCACGGCGTACCTGGCGAGGTCGGCGCAGATCGTCGCGGACGCCGCCGAACTCCTCGGCAAGACCGAAGAGGCGAAGGACTACGGCGCGCTGGCCGAGCGGACCCGGACCGCGTTCGCAAGCGAGTACGTCACCGCGGCGGGCCGGGTGCTGAGCGACGCGCAGACGGTGTACGCGCTGGCGCTGGAGTTCGCGCTCCTGCCGACGGCCGGACAACGGCGGAAGGCGGGGGAGCGGCTCGCGGATCTGGTGCGGGGCAACGGTTTCCGGATCGGCACCGGGTTCGTCGGCACTCCGCTCATCGCCGACGCGCTCACCTCGGCAGGCTTCCCGGACCTGGCCTACCGCCTGCTGCTCGAACGGGGCTGCCCGTCGTGGCTGTACCCGGTCACGATGGGTGCCACCACGATCTGGGAACGCTGGGACAGCATGCTGCCCGACGGCACGATCAACCCCGGCCAGATGACCTCGTTCAACCACTACGCGCTGGGCGCGGTGGCCGACTGGATGCACCGCACGGTGGCCGGGCTCGCGCCCGGCGCTCCCGGGTACCGCGAGATCGTGGTGCGGCCGGTGCCGGACGCGGCGCTGGCGCATGCCTGGGCACGGCACGAAACGCCCTACGGCGAAGCGTATGCGGGCTGGCGCCGCGCGGACGGGAAGTTCGTCCTCGACGTCGCGATTCCGCCGGGAACGACCGCGACGGTGTATTCGCCCGCCGGTGAACGGATCGCGGTGGGGCACGGGAGGCACACGTGGACCTGGGCGGACCCGTGCGTGCCGGGTGAGCGTGCGGTCAAGACGGTTCGCGACGTGATCGACGCGTCCGAGCTGTGGGCCGAGGTCGTCGACGTCTTGGTCGAGCACGGGCTGGGCACCGACGCCGCCGACATCGCCCGCCGGGCCGCGCCCTACCTGGACGCCGAGCCCGCCGAGCTGCCGGTTTACCTGGCACGCAAGGACATCGACGGCAAGGGAAGTCAGGCGAAGGCGATCCTGGCGGAGCTGCTCGGTGACGGAACGGTGACGGGCCGCGGCTAGCTTCGCCGGGGAGAGCCAGGCGAGTGACCAGCGGCGACCGGAGGAGGGGACCGTGCCCCACGCGTTCGATTCCGCGGCGAGCCGTGTTCCACCCGGCGGGTTCGCGCCGGACGCCGCCCGCTCGCCGGGACAGCCGCTGGACGAGCGGACGCAGGCCGTGATGGGTGCCCGGTTCGGCCACGACTTCAGCCGGGTCCGGGTGCACGCCGATCCCGATGCCGCCGAAGCCGCGGCGGCGGTGTCCGCGAACGCTTACACCGTGGGCGAAGACGTGTTCTTCGGCGCCGGCCAGTACGACCCGTCCTCACGATCCGGGCGGCATCTGCTCGCCCACGAACTGGGACACGTGGTGCAGAACGCCCGGGGCGGCACGGCCGCGTCCGGACTCGCCCCGGACCCGGCGCGGGAAAGCTCCGCCGAAGCCGCGGCCACGGCGTTCACCACCGGTTCCGGGCGGGTCACGGTGACGGGGACCGGCGGCGGCCTGGCCAGGCAGGCGAGCGGCCGGACAGCGCCGCCCGCGGCCGCCACGGCACCGCCGGCCACGAACGCCTTCGAAGAATGGTGGAAGAAGATCCCGGGGCTGGAAGGAACCGTCGAGGATTTCGAACGCAATCCGGCGAACAAGGCCGACATCGGCGGGCTGACCCACCTGGGCATCACGATCGGCACCTTCAAGATGTTCCACCAGTCCGCCGGCCTCCCGGACACCGAGGAAGCCTTTCGCGCGATGACCAAGGCCCAGGCGAAGAAGATCGCGTTCGCGAGATGGAAACTGTCGCACGCCGATCAGATCGTGAACCCCGGAGTGGCCATCCTGGTCGGGGACTGGCACTGGCACTTCCCCCGTGACAGCGTCGTCCAGATCAAGAAGGCACTCGCGCCATGGGGCCTCAACCCGGCCATCGGCGGCAGCGAACTGGACAGGTTCACCATCGGGTTGCTGAACTCGCTCCCACCGGCCGAGGCGATACAACTGCTCACCGACGCCAGGGCCGGGTTCTACCGGGACGACCCGAAGCGGTTCGGGTCGTTCACGACCGGGTTGCTGAATCGCGTCGAGACCAGGCGCGAGCAGGCGGCGGCGTTCGGGAACCTGCCCGCGGCGCCGGACGCGCGGGCCCAGATGTACGTCATGATGACGTTCGTGCTCACCTCGCCGGTGGTGACGGACGCCGGTCGGCCCGGAGCCGTGGCGTGGGTGCTGGGCCGCGCGGGCTTCAGCGCCGATGATCTCGCCATGATCGTGAAGAGCCTGGAACCGGCGCAGCTGAAGATCGTGCTCGCGGGGACGCGCGCTTCGGGAGTCGCCGCGCCCGCCGCCGCTGTCGCCCCGATCGTCCTCAAGCGTCTACAGGACGGGTACGAGGAGGCGCGAAAAGGGAAGAACTGGGCGAAAGTCGCCGCCTTCCTCGATGGTCTCGACGAGGCCGCGATCGTGGCGAGGATCGGCAAGCTGCGGCCGAAGGAGATCGACCTGCTGCATCAGGCCGCGGTCGGTGCCGCCGGGCTGGGCGCGGCCAGCCCGGTCGCGCGACTGACCGAACGGCCGTGAACGATCACCGTTCGTCGGACCGTGTTCTGGCTAGGCTTCGCGCGTGAAGAGATTCGCGGTCCTGCTCGCCGCCCTCCTGCTGCTGTTCGCCCCGACGGTCGCGTCGGCGGATCCCGTGCTGGAAGGGGACACGGACAATCCGGTCACCCCGGCGCCAGCGGTCACGCGGCCGGACACCGCGCACTGCACCGTGACGCTGGCCGACAAGTTCCGGTCCAACGCGCCGGACGGTTCGCAGCGCTTCTACGAAGGCACGCTCGCGCCACCGAAGGAATGCGCGGGCCCGTGGTCGAAGGTCGTGCTCGACCAGACGGTCACGGTCAGCGGGCGGCAGTACGACCGGATCGGCGATCTCGCGATCGGCGGCACCGAGGTCTGGTGGGGCACCACCGAGGAGCCGAGCGGGGAGGGCAAGCGGCCCATCACCTACCACTTCGACAAGGACCTGACCGCCTACGGCTCGCTGCTGCGCACGCCGCAGCCGTTCCGCGGCGGGATCGGGAACTACACCTCGGCGGTCTACACCGGGGTGTACGAGCAGACCGTGACGATCACCTACTACCGGGCCGACGGCGCGCACCCGGCGCCCGCGGTACCCGACCGCGTCGCGGGATTCGGCCATGCCGATGCGAATGTCGGTGCGGGCACGGTGCATTTCACCGCGAAGGACCTGCCGCGCAACATCACCCGCGCCTACCTCGAGGTGACGCTGGAGGGCGGGGCCTGCGACGAGCAGTGGTTCAGCGCCGTCCCGGACGAGGTCGTCGCGAAATACCCGAAGGCCGGGTTGTGCGGGCACGGTCCGTTCCGCGAGGCCAATGCCTCGCTCGACGGCGCCCCGATCGGCGGCGTGCACACCTTCCCGCACATCTATTCCGGCGGGATCGTGCCGACGCTGTGGCGGCCGATCGTCGCGATCGACACGTTCAGTCTGCACGCCGAGACGTTCGACATCACGCCGTTCGCCGGGCGGCTCGTCGACGGCGGCACCCACGACCTTTCGTTCACCGTGCCGGACATCGGCGGCAGCTGGAGCATCGTGCCGACGCTGTTCCTGTACACCGATCAGCACGCCGAACGGACGTCCGGGGCGCTGACGCAGGACGACGTCGCCCCGGTGGCGGAGAAGACGACCGTGGTGAAGGACACCGCCGACGGCCTCAACGCCACCGTGACCGCGAAGCGCCACGACGTCACGGCCGGGTACCTGGACACCTCCGCCGGGCGCGTCTTCACCCGGGTCGAACGGACCCGCGACTACCGCAACAGCGACGACATCACCCGGAACGCGAACGCCCAGCACCTGGTCCAGACCGATCGGGGACAGCAGACGTCGGTGTCCCGGGTGGACGGCCGGGTGATCGCGGCCGACCGGCATTCCTGGTCCTATCCGCTGACCGTGGACGCGTCGCCGCTCACCCTGACCGACGACCAGAACTTCGAGCTCGGCGGCACGGTGGACATGACGAAACAGCTGACCGACGAGACCGGTGACGGGAGTCACTGGCGCCCGAAGTCGGCTTCGCGGGAGTGGCTGTGGTCCACCGGGACGCTGACCAGGACGAACGGCGTCACGACCGGGTCCGACGGCAGCTCGCGGACCCTCTACACCGGACCGGACGACCGGGGACGGCCGTACCTGCACTACGTCGCGAGCAACCACGGGCTGATCACTGCGAACCACGAGATCGGCGGACGCTGAAGCCCCGGGCGCGTATTCCCGTGGACCGTTCGGTGTCTCCGTGGGACTGTTTCAGAGCGTGACTCGCAGCCGGTAGGCCGCGTACTCGCGCGCCATCCGTGCCCGCCGGGATGCACCCGGCTCCCTGTCGGTGACTGCCCAATAGCTCCACAACCCCGCGACGTAGGCGGCAAACGCCGTTATTTGCCCGTCTGCCGCCTCGGACAGTCGCAGGTGGGTTCGTGCCCACGCTTCTGCTTCTGCCGATGGGTGACCGGCGCTGATGAGCCGGATCGTCAAGAACGCGGAATCCACCCATGGTGCGCCGGCGGCCGGGAATCCCCAATCGATGACGTGGACGGTCTCGGCGCTGTCGATGATGAATTGGTCCTTGTGAAGATCGGTATGGATAAGGCGGTCGCCGTCCACCGCCCCCGGCGCCTTTTCCTCCCACTCGATCAGCTCGCCGACGGGGAGGTCCCAGGACTCGGTCGTTCCGGGGTCGGTGTCGACGAGGTCATGCCATGAGCTCCCACCGGACCATCGATCGCTGAGGGCCCCGAAGCCGCTTGCGGGCAGTTCGGCGATACGGTTCACCGTGGCGGCGACGAGGGGAAGGTCAGACGAACCGGGCGCGAGGCTGGCGGCTCGTCCGGCAATGTGCTCGAAGCCTACTACGAGCCAATCGTCGTTATCGGCCTCGACATCTTCGTGGAACAAGACGGCCGGTGCCAATTCTGGGGCCAAGTCTCCCGCGATAGCCTCGTTTCGCAAGAAGCGCATTCGACGGCTGACGCCACGAACACCCTTGAGGAAAACCCGCTTACCGTTCTGGATACGCAGTGAAGTAGCTACGTCGCAGGTCTGGCCTTCCTTGATTCCCGTTGCCTCGATCACGGGGCCGATGTGAGATTCTACGGAGCTGCGGACGGCATCGGGAAGGTCGGACCACTCATAGGTGGTTGGCACATCAAGCCTCTCGGTGAAAAGTTGCTATCGTTTCTCTGGGTCGTTCGTCTCGGTGTTCTCGTTCCCGTCCTTCCCGGAGGCGCGGCACTTCTCGCCGTCGTTGCATTTCGCTGCGCGGACCTCCCACAGCTCCCGGTCCACGGCGAACCCGGCTTCGAGAATTGCCGTGACGGCACGATCGGTCACTGTGGCCGCGCGGGCGTGCGACCTGTCTTCTTCGACATCCTGTGGCTCGTGGTCGATGAATCGCCCGGCCATCTTGGTGCAGAATTCCCGATACTCTCGTGTGTACATGAGGAACGTGTGCCAACCGATGTCAACCTGCGCGGAAGGCGACAGTGGCACGGTGGAGACAGCGCACGTTCCGAGGAACGCGAGGGCCTGGTCCGTTATCCTGGAGGCCAGTTCATGATCCATGTCCTGTTCGAGCTGAATGCGGTTGACCAGCCGGTCGAACAACTTTTCCGAAATCAGGCTCTGTCCGGTCTTCTCTTTCGCTACGGTAGTCATGGGTGCTCCCTATTGGTATTGTCCAGTATTCCACGATTGTCAAATCGGGATCAGTGAATATTTCTCACCGCTCGTCACGTTGTCGTTCCTGTTCCGGGTCGTCGGCGGGCCACCCGATGTGTGACGAGGCGAGTCGCGCGCTGCACAGCCCGGCCATGCCGACCGCCGCGCCCGCGACGTGCCAGGCCTATTCTTTGGTCAGCTTCGCGTCCTGGAGGCGCGGACCGGCGACCAGTACGAGTTCACCGGTGTCATCGTCGAGGAAGATGGCAGGCAGGGTCCCTCGATAGAGTCCACTTCGGATGGTGACGGCAGACGTCACTGTGATGACCTCCTGGACGCTCACCGTATCTCCCTTCGCGCGGATGCAACCGCCGTGTGCCACAGACGGCTCTCCGCGTGGCCGTGCGGAGAGCCGTTGAATCTCCCCCGGAGTAGCCTGCCAACGACAGGCTGTGAACGGAACGGTCCAGGTGTCTACGAGGTTCTACAGATGATGGGTGCGGTGCTCCGTGAGGCTCGTCTGCGAGCGGGCGTGAGTCTTACTCTAATGGCGGAACTAACACACTTCAGCCGTTCCACATTGGGCCATATGGAGACAGGCGTCCGCAGGGTGCAACCCGAAGTGGTTCGGGCCTACGAACGGGCACTAGGTATCACCGGTTTGGACGAAGACGTGAATCGCAGAGAGTTATTGATGGCCGCGACCGGTCTCGCCGCGACTGAGCCGCTTCTTCGCTTGGTCGACGGGTTGTCCGCTCCTGCCGCTCCGGCTACGGCACGCATCGGCATGGCCGAAGTCGACGCGGTCCGGGAAGCTGGTCGCTTCGCCACGTCCATGGATTTCCGGCTCGGTGGTGAGGTGGCCGCCCGCGTCGGTGCCGAGTCCCTGCGCTGGGCTGTGAGCCTCATGGACGGCTCGATGAGCACAGGCACCCGAACTGCGCTCTCCGGCGCCGTAGCGTCTCTCGCGGACCGTGTCGCGTACTCGTTGCACGACTCGGAACGCCGGACGCAAGCATACAGAGTCGCGGCACTCGCCGTACGAGCTTCACGTGAAGGCAACGATCCGTCGCTGCGCGCTCATGTACTGATCGATATTGCTTCCTTCACGGCGAAAACCTCGCCCGGTGACGGTGTGAGCATCCTGCGGACCTCGCTGTCCGATAAGGACATCTATCCGTTGGAACGTGCGAACATGCACTACGCCAGTGCTCGGATGCTCGCCAATGACGGTCGCCCTGGCGAGGCGATGGAGTGCTTCGAAACAGGAGAGCGACTCGCAAGCCGCGCCCCTCGTGCCGAACCGCCTCCGTCGGTGGGTTTTCTCCGCACTTCGGGTCACCTGGACTCGGTCGCCGGGGGCGTGCTCATGCGTATCGCCCAGACGATGGGCAGGCGGCAGGCCATGCCGGTGTTCGAGGAAGCCGCTGCGAGGTTGACGAGCGCGTTCGACGCGTTCGGCCAGGACAGAAACCGCGCCAAGGCACACCTGTTGGTCAAGCTCGCGCGAGTGAGAATCGGCCAGGGTGAGTTCAGCGAGGCCGCTAGCCTCATCGATAAGGCGGAGTCACGGGCAACGGACGTCCGCTCCGGCCGTCTCCGTACGTTCGTCGCTGAGCTACGGAACGAACTGGCGCAGGCTACCTGATCCAGGCTGACCGACGAGACGGGTGACGGGAGTCACTGGTGCCGGAAGTCGTCTTCGCGGGAATGGTTGTGGTCCACCGGGGCGCTGGCCAGGGCGACGGGCCTCGTAGGCCGTACGGGCTAGTGGGGTAGTGTCGGGTCCATGGGGAGTCTCCGCACGCGTGTCCTCGGCTGGGTGGGGCGTCGTTACCTTGCGCGCCAACAGAAGAAGGGCTTCGACCTGTCGAAGATGGCCTTCCTGCCCGACGCGGCGCTGATGCCGTTGAAGCGGGAGGGCCTCGACCCGGTGCCCGAGCTCGGCGCCAAGCGGGCCGAGGCGCCGATCAGCAAGCTCGACCTGCCGTTCGGGATGAACGCCTGGCTGGTGACCGGGTACGAGGAGGCGAAGGCCGTCCTCGGCAAGGCGAACGGCTTCAGCAGCGACTTCACCAACCTCGTCGGGAACGCCGGGGTCACCGAGGACCAGAACCCCGGCGGCCTCGGCTTCGCCGATCCGCCGGTGCACACGCGGCTGCGGAAGCTGCTCACGCCGGAGTTCACCATGCGGCGGCTGTCGCGGCTGACCCCGCGCATCGACGAGATCATCACCGAGCAGCTCGACGCGATGGCGGCCGCCGAGGGCCCGGTCGACCTGTGGACGTCGTTCGCGCTGCCGATCCCGTCGCTGACCATCTGCGAGCTGCTCGGAGTGTCCTATGAGGACAGGGCGGACTTCCAGCGGCTGAGCACCGCCCGGTTCGACCTGTTCGGCGGCGCAGGCGCCTCGCTCGGCGCGATCTCGGAGTCGCTGACCTACCTGCTCGAGATCGTCAAGAAGCAGCGTGAGCAGCCGGGCGACGGCCTGCTCGGCATGCTGATCAAGGAGCACGGCGACGAGATCGACGACCGCGAGCTGGCCGGGCTCGCCGACGGCGTGCTGACCGGCGGCCTGGAGACGACCGCCAGCATGCTCGCGCTCGGTGCGCTCGTGCTGCTGCGCGACGAGGGCGCGATGGCCGCGGTGCGCGGGGACGACGACGCGGTGCACCGGTTCGTCGAGGAACTGCTGCGGTACCTGACCGTGGTGCAGATGGCTTTCCCGCGCTTCGCCAAGGAGGACATGGAGATCGGCGGGGTCTCCGTCAGCGAGGGCGACATCGTGATCGTGTCGCTGTCCGGCGCCAACCGCGACGCCGCGCTCGGCGCCGGCATGGAGAGCTTCGACGCGGCCCGTGACCCGTCTTCGCACCTCGCGTTCGGCTACGGCATTCACCGGTGTGTCGGCGCCGAGCTGGGCCGGATGGAGCTGCGGGCCGCGTATCCCGCGCTGATCCGGCGGTTCCCGAACCTGCGCCTGGCGGTGGAGCCGGACCAGCTCGCGTTCCGGAAGGTGTCGATCGTCTACGGCCTCGACGCGCTCCCGGTTCTGGTGGACTGACCCGGCGGGCTACCGCACGCCGCGCGGGCGGAACTGGACGCTGATGCGCGGCCCGGCCGTCTTCGCGGTCTTCGGGATGGCGTGTTCCCAGGTGCGCTGGCACGAGCCGCCCATCACGATCAGATCGCCGTGCCCGAGCGCGTACCGGTGCGTTTCGCCGCCACCGCGCGGCCGCAGCGCGAGCTGCCGCGGCGCGCCGACCGACACGATCGCGACCATGGTGTCCTCGGTGCGGCCGCGGCCGAGGTCGTCCCCGTGCCAGGCGACGCTGTCCCGGCCGTCGCGGTAGTAGCAGAGCCCTGCGGTGCGGAACGGTTCGCCGAGTTCGTCCGCGTAGTGCGCGGACAGCGTGTCCCTCGCCTCGGCCAGGATCGGGTGGGGGAGCGGCGCCTGTTCGCCGTAGAAGCACAGCAGACGCGGCACCGCCACGACGCGGTCGTACATCCGGCGTCGTTCCGCCTGCCACGGCACGTCCTCGGCCAGCCGGTCGAAGAGCTGCTCGGCACCGGTCAGCCAGCCGGGCAGCACGTCGATCCACGCGCCGCGGCCGAGCGTGGTGCGGCGTGCGGGGGCCAGCGGCCCGAGGGTGATCGGGCCGGGCTCGTCGAACAGGGACGTCTGGAGCGGGTGGGCCATGGCCTCACTGTAACCGACGAATCGAATGTATGTTCGATCGGCGCGGATTGCTCAGCTCTGGCGGGTGGGCCGGATGGTCAGGTCTCCGATTTCGACGTCGTCGGGCTGGTCGATCGCGAACGCGATCGCCCGCGCCACCGCCGCGGGCTCGATACCGAGGTCGGCCATGTTCTTCCTGGCCTGCTCGCGCACGGCCGGATCGTCGACGGCGTTGTCGACGAGTTCGGTGCGGACGTAGCCCGGGGAGATCGACGTCGTCCGCAGGACGCCGTCGGTGCTCTCCTGGCGCAGGCCCTCCAGGAGCGTGCGGACCGCGTTCTTCGTCCCGGCGTAGACCGCCTGGGTGGGGACGATCTTCAGCCCGGCGGTCGAGACGACGGTGACGAGGTGACCGCTGCCCTGGCGGCGGAACACCGGCAGGGCGGCGGCGATCCCGTGCAGAATCCCTTTGACGTTCACGTCGACCATCGCCGACCAGCCTTCGACGTCCAGGTCGGCGACGGGGCCGATCCGGCTGATCCCGGCGTTGCCCACCAAGACGTCCAGGCGGCCGAAGCGCTCGACGGCGAGGGTGACGAGCGACTGCAGGTCGGCCGGCTCGGTGACGTCCACGCGCGTGGCGGCCGCCTCTCCGCCGGTGGCTTCGATCTCGCCGGCGAGCCGGTCCAGCCGGTCGGTGCGGCGGGCGCCGAGGACGACGGCGGCGCCGAGCGAGGCGAGGTGGCGGGCTGTCGCTTCGCCGATTCCGCTGCTGGCGCCGGTGATGGCGACGACCTTGCCATGGATGGTCATGAGGTGCCTCCGGTTAGAATGGACACATGTCCGGTTTCCCCGACCAGCTTAGCGGACACATGTCCGCTTCCGTCGAGAGCAGTGGGACGCGACGTGCCGACGCGCAGCGCAACCGTGAACGGATCCTGCGCGCGGCACGCGATCTCGTGCGTGAGCCGGGAGAGCTGAAGCTCAACGCGGTCGCGAAGGCCTGCGGCATCGGGCAGGGCACGCTGTACCGGCACTTCCCGACCCGTGAGGACCTGCTCGCCGAGGTGTATCGCGGTGAGGTGGAAGAGCTGGTCGCCGCGGCTCCGCGGCTGCTGGACACGCACCGGCCGCTGGACGCGCTGGCGGCGTGGTTCGACCGGGTGGCCGCCTACGCCCGGGTCAAGCGCGACGTGTTCGCCGCCGTCGAGGCGTCGACCTGGCATGACCTGGCCGCCCACAGCCTCGGCCCGATCGGGGAGGCGGTGGAACTGCTGCTGGCGGCGGGCCGCTCGGACGGCAGTGTCCGCGCCGACGCCGAAGCCCGCGACATCATCGTGCTCATCAGCTGGCTGTCGCGGCTGGACGACGCCGAACTCGACGCGCGAGGGCCGCGGTTGCTGTCGATCCTCGTCGACGGTCTCCGCGCATCTCGCCACTGATGCGAAGTTCCGTCAGCGAAGAACCAGAGTGAGGAACAGCGCGGCGATGACGACGCTGGACGCGGAGTGGACCGCGATGCCCAGCCAGGCACTGCGGAATCGCCGGGTGGGGTAGGCGAACAGGAGCGTGTGCGCGAGGAGACTGCGCGGGATCGACCACGGCTGGTGCAGGTGGTAGAGGCCGGTGAGGATCCCGTTGACGATCCAGTCCGCCCTGCCGAACGCTCCGCGCATCCGGGGCAGCAACAGGCCGCGGAACAGCAGTTCCTCGCCGAGGACGGTGGTGAACAGCAGCATGACGACCACGAGGGCGAACAATCCCCAGTTCCCGCTCAGGACCTCCCGGCCGCCGGGGGAGGTGAGCAGGGCGTTCAGATCGTGCCCGGCCGGTGCGGGAAAGCCGAGCGGAAGCAGTTGCAGCACCGCATATCCCGCCACGAACACCGGTACCCACCACCACATCCGGCCGCCGCGGCGCCCCGCGGTGTCCGTCGGCGCGCGCAGCCACAGTGCTTCCCGGACCACCCGCCAGCGCAGGCTGCGCTGCTCGACGGCGACCAGCACCACGACGAGGACGCATTGCCAGACCAGGCCCGCCGTCAGCGCGGCCACCAGTGCCGGGATCGTGTGCCGGTCCCCGGAACCGGATCCGGCCAGCGCGGGCGCGACCACCCAGGCGAGCAGGCCCATCGGCACCGCCGCCGCGGCCCACACCGCCAGCACCGCTGCCCGGGAGTACTGGCGCGGCGCCACGCCGGCCTGTTCGGGCACATCCACGCTCACGCCGGCTCCCCATGCCGCGGTGACCACGCTTCGGACTTCTCACGGTGGCCCCGTCGTCCGCCGGTGTCACTGCGGGACATCCCCGGCTTCGCCCTGAACTCTCCCCCTACGGGTCCGGGTGCCGGCGAAAGGCACTGGGGTTAAGCGAAAGAAGCCGTCCGGCCCCTTGTCGGCGTGCCGTGCGTCTCGTACAGTCTGCTCCCGGGTCCCGTCCGTGAATGGTCTGGACCCTTGACCACAAACCCGCCGCCCTGAGTCGTCCAGGAGGTTGGCACGTGCGCAAAAGGCTTCGCGCAGGCGGGGTTCTCATGGCGGTGATCGGTGGTCTGGCGGTGGGCGCCCCCGCGGCGTCGGCCCAGGTCGGCGGGGGCGGCTGGATCGCCGATTCGCCGTCCTACAGCACCCAGCAACGGGGCTGTGGCAAGGCTTCCGGCTCGACGTTCTCTCTGACCTGTTCGGACACCAGCGGCGATCAGCGCGCCGAACGCCGGTACGCGACCTACACCGGCGGCACGCACCAGTTCGAGGGTTACTTCAAGATCACCAGCATGGGTGGTTCGCGGATCAGTCTCAAACAGACCTTCCGCGACGCCCCCACCGCGGGCCCGTATTTCATGCTGGCCGTGGAAAAGGGCGGCAGGCTCTACGCCGTGCACGGCGGGGACACGATCGCCAGTGGTGCCACGGTCGGCACGTCCGTGCGGGTCAACACGATCAACCAGGTGGGCAAGAACCATCAGGTGTACATCAACGGCTCGCTGAAACAGACCGTGGACAGCCCGGACGGCAGCTACTACGACAAGTTCGGCACCTACCGCACGGCGAGCGGCGCGGGTCCGATCACCGCGGAGTGGAGCAACATCAGGTTCTGGCACAAGTGAGGCGAGCGAGGGAAGCGCGGGCGGCGCCGCCGGTCACGACGGTGGCGCCGCCCATTCCTCGAGCGACGTCCACGCGCGCAGTGCGAGGCCGCTGCTGAAGCGGCGGGGTTTCCCGCTCACCGGATCGTCGAATTCGAGCGTTTTCGCCAGTAGCTGCAACGGTCGAGTGAAATCGTCGAGCGGTGTTTCGGTGAGGTCCGGGTAGAACGTGTCGCCGAGGATCGGGACGCCGAGACCGTTCATGTGCACCCGGAGCTGGTGGGTACGGCCGGTCGCGGGCGTCAGCCGGTACCGGCCGAGCCCGTCTCGGTGCTCCAGCAGTTCGATGTAGGTCTCGGCGTTCGGCTCGCCCGGAATCTCTTGCGCGGCAAGGACTCCGCGTTCCTTGACGATCCGGCTGCGGACGGTCGCCGGCAGGCGCAGCGCGGGATCGTGCGGTGCGATCGCCTCGTATTCCTTGCGTACCTTGCGATCCCGGAACAGCGTCTGGTACGCGCCGCGGGTCTCCGGGGTGATCACGAACATCACCAGGCCCGCGGTGACCCGGTCCAGCCGGTGGGCGGGGCTCAGCTGAGGGAGGCCGAGTTCACGGCGCAGCCGCACGAGCGCGGTCTCCAGGATGTGCCGTCCGCGCGGGATGGTCGCGAGGAAATGCGGTTTGTCGACCACCAGCAGATGCTCGTCGCGGTGCACGACGGTGACGTCGAAGGGCACCGGGACCTCGTCGGGCAGGTCGCGGTGGAACCAGATGAACGTGCCGGGGGCGAACGGCGTGTCGACGCCGAGCGGCCCGTCCTGCCCGAAGATCCGTTCCTCGCGCAGCATCTGCTCGATGCGGTCCGGTTCGAGCCGGGGCAGCCGTTCGACGAGGTGCTCCAGCAGTGTCCGCCACGGGCCCTCGTCGGGCAGTTTGAGCCGGGCCGGGTCCAGCCCGTGGCGGGGCGGCAGCGGCGGGCGGAGCTTGCGTCTCATCGTGTGCCGACTCTAGCCGCCGCTGCTTTCAGCCCTGCCGGTAGCGGGCGACGTAGCGGGCCTTCGCTTCGGCGTCGG
The DNA here is from genome assembly GCF_042739895.1 of Amycolatopsis sp. NPDC059021. Taxonomy (NCBI): domain Bacteria; kingdom Bacillati; phylum Actinomycetota; class Actinomycetes; order Pseudonocardiales; family Pseudonocardiaceae; genus Amycolatopsis; species Amycolatopsis sp. NPDC059021. The sequence continues at coordinate 143,533 of NZ_JBHYIQ010000012.1, read as the reverse complement.
CGGCCTCGGCGAGTTCGGCTCGCCGCCGTCGGCCGGTGCCGTGCGGGAAGCCGTGCTTGGTGAGCCGGTGCTCGGCGCTTTCCTCCATGTAGGCGCAGGAATAGAAGTACGCGACGAGCGCGGCCATCAGCACCAGCGAAAGCCGGAGCGTGAGCGAACCCGGCAGCAGGAGCCACACCAGGCACAGCGGGGCGATCCCGACCGTGCTGCGGGCCACGTGACGCGCCTTCCAGTGCGGGCCGGTGATGTCGTGCAGCACCCAGGGCGCGTACTGCTCGGGCAGGCGGCCGCCCACCGCGTACCAGAACCAGCGGAACACGCTCGGTCGTGGCCGATCCATCGGGATCCTCCTCTCGCGACGGTTTCATAATACGCTAATAGTTAGCACACTAATCATTAGTGTTGCCAGAACCACGGTAGGGTGGGGCCGCAACACCGAAGACGAGAACCGAGAGGTACGTGGTGGCGGAGATCGACCTGGGTGAGGACCCGCTGAAGCTGGACCGGCAGGTGTGTTTCGCGCTGTCGGTGGCGTCGCGCAGCGTCATCGCCATCTACCGGCCGCTGCTGGAGCCCTACGGCCTGACCCACCCGCAGTACCTCGTGATGCTCGCGTTGTGGGAGCGGGAGCCGCGTTCGGTCAAGGAACTGGGCACGACGCTGCGGGCCGAGCCGGCGACGCTGTCACCGCTGCTGAAGCGGCTGGAGGCGATCGGGTACGTCACGCGGGGCCGGAGCCGTTCCGACGAGCGGCAGCTGACCGTCGAACTCACCGCGAAGGGGCGCGAACTCCGCAAGGAAGCGGAGAAAATTCCTTACCGCGTGGTGGAAACGCTCGGCATGGAGGTCGGTGAGCTGGAGGCGCTGCACACCGCGCTCACCCGCGTCATCGACGCGACCGCCTGAGCTACCGCGCGAGCGACCCGAGGGTCGAGGTGATCACGCCGCACACCGTGGCTTCGTGCTTCGCGAGGTAGAAGTGGTCACCAGGGTAGACGTGCCGGGTGAACGGCCCGGTCGTGTGCTCGCCCCAGCGGTCGAGGAGATCGACGTCGACGTGCGGGTCGGCGTCGCCGGTCAGCGCGACGAGCGGGCAGGTGAGGCCGGGCCCCTCCTGGTAGACGTAGGTCATCGCGGCGTGCCAGTCGTTGCGCAGCGCGGGCAGCACGAGCTGCAGGATCTCGGGGTGGTCGAGCACCTCGGGATCGGGGCCGCCGAGCGCCTTCGCGGCCGCGATGAGGTCCTCGTCGTTGTCGAACTTCCGCCCGTTCAACGGAAGGCGGGGTGCTCGCCTGCCGGACACGAACAGCGCCGCCACCCCGAGCCCGCGCTTGTCGAGCAGCCGCGCGGTCTCGAACGCGACGCTCGCGCCCATGCTGTGGCCGAAGAGCGCGGGCGGTGCGTCCAGTTCGGCGGCGAGGACGTCGGCGATGCGCTCCGCCATGCCCGGCACGTCCGGGATCAGCGGTTCGGAGAACCGGTCCTGCCTGCCGGGATACTGCACCGCGAGGACCTCGGCCGACGGGGCCAGCGTCATCGCCATGCCCCGGTAGAACCGCGCCACCCCACCGGCGTGCGGGAAGCACACCAGGCGGGTCCCGGCCTCCGGCGCGGGCACGTACCGGCGCAGCCACTTCGCGCTGTCGGCGGCAGCCGTCATCTTCGTCCCCCTGTCCCGAAACGTCTCGCCCATTGTGCCGAAGGCGCGCGCGGAATTCCGTCCGGCGTGGCGCGTTGCACCGTGCGGGGGCCGCGAGGGTCGCGGCATCGCGAAAGGAGCCTGCGACGTGGCGGAGCTGAAGATCAGGCTGGGGGTCGCGCCCGCGGCGGGCACCGGACCGGAGGGGTTCGCCGGGCTGGCGGAGGTGCTGGAGAAGGCCGGGGTCGATTCGCTCTGGCTGTCCGAGCTGATCTACTCGCCCGAGGTCGATCCGCTGATCGGGATGACCCACGCGCTGGCCCGCACGAGCAGGCTCAAGGTCGGCACCGGGGTCGCGATCCTGCCCGGCCGCCATCCCGTCCTGGTCGCGAAGCAGCTGCTCACGCTGGCCGGGCTCGCGCCGAAGCGGGTGCTGCCGGTGTTCGGCCTGCGCCCGGCGCGACCGTCCGAGCACGACCTCTTCCCGGTGCCCGCCGGCCGCCGCGCGGCGGTGTTCGACGAATCGCTGACGCTGCTCCGGGCGTTGCTGGAGCAGGACGAGGTGACGTTCTCGGGGGAGTTCTTCCAGGTCGACGGCGTCCGGCTAGGACCGCGTCCGGCCAAACGACTGGATGTGTGGCTCGGCGGTACCGCACCCGCAGCGCTGCGGCGCGCGGGCAGGCTCGCCGACGGGTGGCTGGGCAGTTTCCACACCCCCGAGCAGGCGCTGGCCGCGCGCCTGGCGATCCAGGAGGCCGCCGCCGAAGCGGGCCGGGAGATCGAGGAGGACCACTTCGGGCTCAGCATGGTCGTGGCGGCCAAGGGCAGGCCGGACGAGCTGACGGAGGTGGCCGCGCGCCGCCGTCCCGGCACCGATCCGGCCGAGCTGGTGCCGACGAGTTTCGCCGACGCGCGGCGGCTGATCGAGCGGCATATCGAGGCCGGGATCACGAAGTTCGTCATCCGGCCCGGGTACTCCGGCGACTACCGGTACTTCCTCGACGACTTCCTGACCGAGCTGGCGCCGCTGCAGAACTAGGCGGTCAGGGCCGGACCACGCGCACGTCCGACACCTCCAGCAGCCCGTCGAGGTGGACCCGGCCGCGGGTTTGCCGCGGGTCGACGGTGAGGTTGTCCCGGCGGGCGAGGTCGAGGAGGCGGGCCGCGAGCGGGAGGACCAGGTGGCGGCCCCAGCAGCGTTCGCTGACGTGGCCGAACGGGAGGTAGCCGGGGTGGCTGTCGGGGTCGAGGGTGCGCCAGCGGGACGGCCGGTACTCGTCCGGTGCCTCCCAGTGCGCCGGGTCGCGATGGCTCAGCAGGGTCAGGAGCAGCACGTCGTCGTCCGGCCCGATGCGCGGGTCGGCCTCGGCGAACTCGGGTGAGCGTGTGCGCAGGATGTTCCACGACGGCGGGAGCAGCCGGAGCGTCTCGTGCAGGACGTGCTCGGAGGGGGTGTCGTCGTCGAACGGAGCGCCGAGCCACATGGCGTTGGTGACCAGGGCCGCGACGGTGAAGCAGACCGGGCCCGCGACGCGACGGTAGAGGTACATCGCGAAGCGGCGTTCGGCGAAAGTGCCGGCCTCGAGCACCATTCGGGCCAAGGTGGACAGCGCCACCTCGGGAGCGGGGCGGCCGAACAACGCGGCGCCCGCCGCGACGGCCGACCAGGTGAGCTTCGGCGTGAGCTCCAGGCGACGGTCGACGAGCACGCGGAAACGCAGCCGTTCGCGCCCGAAGACGAGATCGTGCAGGTAGTTGTGCGGTACGTGCGGCCAGCCGCCGGTGAGGTCGGGCTCGCCGAGGGGCTTCTTGAGCGCCGCGCGGACATCGGCGCCCACCGCGCGCATCAGCGCGGCGGACTCGGGCCGGGTCACGGGGCGGCCCAGCACCGGTTTGAAGGTCGGCCGCTCCTCCGCTCCGGCGGGCCGGGCGCGGAGTACGGAATCCATCAGTTCGGCGCCGGCGACCCCCACGGTGTCCGATTCCAGCCGGAAGAAGGATTCTCCCCGGAAACGGTCGAAAAGGTCTTGCAATCGCGGCGCGAAAACGACTTTTCGCGTTTTGTTCCGGTCAACGGGAATGGTCACCGCGTGTCCTCCTCGACGTTCGGGGCGGCGAGCACGCCGCCGCCCCGAACGGGTTCCTGCGGGTCAGATCCAGCCGTACCAAGCGTAGGACTTGAGGCTCTTGGCGGGCAGGACCTTCTTCACGAGACGGACGAACTTCACCGGGAATCCTCCGATGCTCTCCGCGGCGGACACGCGATCACGTGCCCGGACCGAGATTAGCTCCGGGTTCGGCGCGAATTCAACGGGAATGGGAGTATTGTCAAAAAAATTAGTGACATTGGGGCAATATGTGTGCGGGCCATTGTTTGGGGAAACGCCGCCTGGTATGGCTGCGTGACCCGCATGGTGCGGCGCGGGCCAAGGGGTGTCTCGTAACTGGTGTTGTGGTTGGCGGGCTTGGTGTCGAGGTCCTCTTTCGACTCCGGAAGTTCGCTGCCGTCACCTGGCTTGCGGTACGGCATGATCACCTCCGGGTTGCCCTGATATCCACCGTCGGCCCTCACGGGGCGGCCCGCGAGAGTTTCAGTTCGGGCGGCGTCCCGCAGGCGCCACCCGAACGGTTCCCGCAGGTCACATCAGTAGTACACAGCGTAGAACTTGAGGCTCCTGGCAGGCAGGACCTTCTGCACAAGGCGAACGAACTTCATCGTGAATCCTCCGATGGTCTCACCAAAGACACGCGATGCGTGTCCTTGGTGACGCTAGATCCGAGTTCGTCGCGGATTCAAGGGAGACGAGTCCGGCGTCCACAACCTGGCTGTGCGGAGACAGTGTTTCGTGCGCGCCATTGTTTTCGGAAACGTCGTCGGGTATACGTCCTGCCCTGTGTATCGCCAGGCGCGATACTAGTGCCGCTCGTCGAAGGTGAGCTGCTTGGTGCGTCGCGGCATCAGCAGCAGCGCGAACACGATCAGTGCACCGACGGCGACGAGCGCGAGGAACACGTGGTGGGTCGCGTCGGCGAGCGCGCCGCGGACGTACCCGGCTGCGGGGGAGTTCCCGGCGTGGCCGCCCAGTACCAGGCTCGTGGCGTCCACACTGGACGGCAGGTGCCCGGCGACGTCGGCGGGCGGATGGGCGAAGCGCGAAGCGAGGGTGGCGTTGGCGATCGCGCCGAACACCGCCGCGCCGACCGCGCTGCCCAGTGAGCGGCTGAACATGTTCGTCGCGGTCACCACTCCGCGGCGGTCCCAGCCGACGGTGGACTGCACGGCGACGACGGTCGGGCTTGAGCAGAGGCCGAGCCCGATGCCGAGCACGAACGCGGAGCCCGCGGCCAGCCAGATCGACGAATCCGCGTCGAGGAGGGTCGTCAGGACGACGCCCGCGATGACGAAGACGCTGCCGATCAGCGCGGTGTCGCGGAAGCCGATGCGCATGTAGATCCGGCCGGACAGCGACGCGGCGATCGGCCAGCCGATGGTGAGCGCGGCGAGCGCGAACCCGGCGACGAGCGCGCCCTTGCCGAGCACGCCCTCGGCGTAGGTCGGCAGGTAGGAGCTGAGCCCCATCATGACCGCGCCGACGACCACGGCGACGAGGTTGCCGCCGATGAGGGTGCGGCGGGTGAACACCCACAGCGGCAGCACGGGTTCGGCGGCGCGGCGTTCGACCAGGACGAACACGGCGAGCAGCACGATCCCGGCGCCGAAGATCGCCAGGCTCGGGACCGAGGCCCAGCCCCACGCGACGCCGCCTTCGAGCAGGCCGAGGATGATCAGGGAGCAGGCGGCGGTCAGCAGCGCGGCGCCGGGGTAGTCGATGCGGCGCTCGCGGCGTTCCACCTTCTCGGTGAAGTTCCGGTACAGCATCCACGCCGCGGCGGCGCCGAGCGGCAGGTTGATGAAGAAGATCCAGCGCCAGTCGAGGTACTCGGCGAACACCCCGCCCAGCGTCGGCCCGACCACGGAGGCGACGGCCCAGACGCCGGCCACGTAGCCCTGCACCCTGGCGCGTTCCTCGACGGTGTAGAGGTCGCCGACGATGGTCATGCTCATCGGCTGGACCGCGCCGGCGCCGATGCCCTGCACCGCGCGGGCGGCGATGAGCACCGGCATGCTCCACGCGGCGCCGCACAGCACGGAGCCGAGCAGGAACGTCGCGATGCCGAAGAACATCACCGGACGGCGGCCCAGCACGTCGGCGAACTTGCCGTAGAGCGGGACGGTGACGGCCTGGGTGAGGAGGTAGATCGAGAACAGCCAGGGGAACTGGGAGAACCCGCCGAGGTCGCTGACCACCGACGGGACCGCGGTGGCGATGATGGTGCTGTCCAGCGCGACGAGACCGGTGCTCAGCATGACGGAGGCGAGGACGGGGCCGCGCTCCGAACGGAGACCGACCGCCTTCCTGGTGGCAGGGGCCTCGGTGGTCATCGGCGATGCGCTCCTCGGAGTGGCCATGGCTGGACTAACTACTTTGGCTAAGCAAGCATTCCATGGGACACCCGGTTGGCGGCACTGATTTATCGGCAGGGCTCCGGTCGCGTCGCCAAGATGGAGGGATGCTTACTTGGGTGCGGGCGATCGGGCGGGGCTGGGTCGTGCGGGACGGGGTGCCCGGTCCGGACGTCGACGAATTCGCCGAACCGGACCGGGTGGTCGCCGCGCTCGCCGGGCCGGACGCGGCGGGGGACACGCTGCTGGCGGTCCAGCACCCGGCGCGGACCCCGCCCGCGCTGGCGCACGGGCACACCGTGGCGGAGGCCCTTCCCGTGGCGCGGGCGGCGCTGAAGCGGCTGATCGCCGAACACTACGTGCCGATGTCCGATTTCGTGGCGCTGTACCGGATCGAGGGGCCGGACGGGGCCGCGGCGGGGGTGCTGTGCCTGGTGGATCCGGCGGAGGTGGGCGCGGACGGGCTGGCGAGGGTCCGGCACACCGAGGAGGTCTACCCCGAGGTCGTGGCGGAACGGGCCGCGATGCTCGCCGGGCTCGGCTGTGCGACCAGCGCGGCCATGCTGGTCCCGGCCTCGGGCGGTGCCGAGCTGACCGCGCGGGTGGAGTGGGCGTGCGCGTCGCTCGGCTCGCCTCGTCTGTCCACTTCGGACCAGACGGGCCGGCGGCACGAGCTGTGGGTCGTGCCCGGCGGTGCGGTGCAGGAGTATCTGCTGGCCTCGATCGACGCCGCGGATCTGCTGGTGGCGGACGGCAACCACCGGGTCGCCGCGGCGAGGGAGGCCGGCCGGGGCGCGTTGCTCGCGCTGGTGACCGCCGGGCCGCGGCTGGAGATCGGCGCGATCCACCGGGTGCTCGCCGGCACCGGTCTCGACGTGGCGGCGCTGGCCGCGCGGTGGCGTGCGGCCGGTCTCGACGTCCATCCGTCGGACGGGGCCGCGCCGTCGTCCTCCGGTGCCGTGGTGGCGGCCGGGGGCGGGACGGCGGTGCGGGTGACGTTGCCGGTGCCCGGCGGGGCGGGGCCGGTGATCGACCACGACGTCGTCGAGCGGGTGCTGATCCGCGAGGCGCTGGGCGTGGACCCGGACGGCCCCTCGGTCCGGCCGCTGCCCGCGGGACGCCCGGTACCACCGGACGCCGACGTCGTGCTGTTGCTGGCCCCGGTGCCCTTCGCCGACGTCCTCGCCGTGCACGCCGCCAACCGCCGGATGCCCCGCAAAGCCACCTACTTCACCCCGAAACCCCGCAGCGGCCTAGTCCTCGCCGACCTCTAACGCGCCCCTTCTCCTCGCGCCCGGATGCCGTTAAGGACTCCTTAACGGCACGTCCCCGGGAGTACGTGTCGCGGGGCGGCTCGGGTGCCGCGGAGCGGGCTGGCCGGTTTCCGTCGGTCCCCGTCCGTACTGTGTCGGGTAGGGGACCTCGGGGTGTCCTGAATCTTCCGTTCATTCCTTCAGCGTGTCCCGAACGACGCGTAAGGGACGCTCAACGTCTCGAACGGAGCGTTCGCGACGCGGGGCTCGGGTGCCGCGCGCCGAGGGGCGCCCTTGTCACACCACGGCCGCCCCGCGCGTGCAACCCACGTCGTGAAGGACCCCTTCACGGCGCTCAACGCCGGTAAGGAGGCCTTCACGGCCGCGAGGCCGCCACCTCCGAGCGCGGCCGGGAGCGGAAGTCCCAGCGCACGGGCGTGCGGCGGCTTAGGATCGGGGCGTGGATCTGCCCGTCATGCCGCCGGTGCGGCCGATGCTGGCCAAGGCCGTGCACGAGGTGCCTCGCGCGGCCGGGCTCAGCTACGAGCCCAAATGGGACGGTTTCCGCTGCGTCGTGTTCCGGGACGGCGACGAGATCGAGCTGGGGTCCCGCAACGACCGGCCGCTCACGCGGTACTTCCCGGAGCTGGTGGAGCTGCTGGCCGCCGCGCTCCCGCCCCGCTGCGTCGTCGACGGCGAGGTCGTCCTGGTGACGCCGGGCGGGCTGGACTTCGAGGCGTTGCAGCTGCGGCTGCATCCGGCCGCGTCGCGGGTGCGGAAGCTGGCCGCCGAGACCCCGGCGAGTTTCATCGCGTTCGACCTGCTGGCGCTCGGGGACCGGGACCTGACCGGGGAGCCGTTCCGCGAACGCCGCCGCGCGCTGGAAGGCGTCCTCGCCCACGATCCGGACGGCGAGCTGCAGCGGGTGCACCTCACCCCGCTCACCGACGACCCCGATCTCGCGCAGGACTGGTTCACCCGCTTCGAGGGCGCGGGGTTCGACGGCGTGATGGCCAAACCCGCCGACCTGCCGTACGAGCAGGACAAACGTGTCATGTGGAAGGTCAAGCACGAGCGCACGGCGGACTGCGTGGTGGCCGGGTTCCGCTGGCACAAGGACGGCGAGAGCGTCGGTTCACTGCTGCTGGGCCTGTTCGACGACGCGGGCACACTGCACCACGTCGGCGTCGCCAGCAGTTTCACCGCGGCGCGGCGCCGTGAGCTGGTCGACGAGCTGAAACCGTTGCGGGAGAACGCGCTCGAAGGCCACCCCTGGCGCACCTGGGCCGAATACGAACCGGACCCCGGCCGCAAGCCCGGCGCGATGAGCCGGTGGGCGCCGCAGAAGGATCTGTCCTGGGAGCCGCTGCGGCCCGAGTGGGTGGCCGAAGTGCGCTACGAACACCTGCAGGGCGGCCGGTTCCGGCACGGCGGGCGGCTGGTCCGGTTCCGGCCGGATCGCGAACCCGGGTCGTGTACCTACGCCCAGCTGGACGAGGCGCCGCCCGCCGAGCTGGCGAAATTGTTCGGGGAGGCACGCGGTGAGTGACGCGATGATGCTCGACGTCGACGGCGTCGAGGTGAAGATCACCAGTCCGGACAAGGTGTACTTCCCGCAGCGCGGCGAGACGAAGCTCGACCTCGTCCGCTACTACCAGGCCGTCGCGGGCCCGCTGCTCGACCGGCTCCGCGACCGCCCGCTGCTGCTGGAGCGCTATCCGGACGGCGCGGGCGGCAAGAACTGGTTCCAGAAGCGTGTGCCGAAGGGCGCGCCGCCCTGGTTGAGCACCACGGTCGTGTCGACGCCGAACGGCACGACGAGCGACGCGCTGGTCGCGAAGGACCTGGCGCACATCCTCTGGGCGGTCAACCTGGGCTGCCTCGGTTTCCACGTCTGGCCGTTCCGCGCGAGCACGCCGGAGGTGACCGACGAACTGCGCGTCGACCTCGACCCGTCGCCGGGCATCGGCTTCGAGCAGCTGCGCGAGGCAGCCGGGCTGACCAGGGAGTTCCTCGACGAGCTGGGGATCGAGGCGCGGATCAAGACGTCCGGTTCGCGTGGTCTGCACCTCTACGTCATGCTCGAACCGCGCTGGGACAGCTACGAGGTGCGGGCCGCCGCCGTCGCGCTCGCCCGCGCGCTGGAGCGCCGCCATCCGGAGCGGATCACCGCCCAGTGGTGGAAGGAGGAACGCGGCGCGCGGGTGTTCGTCGACTTCAACCAGAACGCGCCGCACAAGACGGTCTTCGGCGCGTGGTGCGTGCGGCCGAGGACCGGCGGGCAGGTGTCGACGCCGATCGGCTGGGATGAACTGGACACCGTCGCGCCGGACGAGCTGACGCTGAGCACCGTGCCCGCACGCGTGGCCGGACGCGGCGATCCGTGGGCGGGCGCCGGGGACCGTCCACAGTCGATCGAACCGTTGCTGGAGATGTCGCGCAAGGATATGGCCGACGGCCTGATGGACGCGCCGTGGCCGCCGGTGTATCCCAAGCAGCCCAACGAACCGCCGCGTGTGGCGCCGAGCCGCGCGAAGAAGGACTAACCGAGCGGCAGGTCGAACGAGAGCTGCCCGGCCTGCCCGCGCGTGCACGCCGGGGGAGCGGGCAGGGCCGACACGCAGGCGGGGCACGGGGCCACGTCGGACTCGGTGAGATCCACCGGTGTCCAGCTGCGGGATTCGCGGTCGCCGCAGGCCGAACGCCGGTAGCGCAGGTCCTCGGACCGGGTCATCAGGTGTGCGACCGGGTGCTCGTCGGGCAGCGCGCCGACGAGGTACCAGCGGGGCGTGCCGGTGATCGGGGTTCGGGTACTCGCCATGGAACTCCTCCGGGGAGGCCGGTTCGACTCGTACATCGTTCGCCGCGTCCCAGTGTCCGTCGTGGACTCCGGATTTCCGCGCGTTTGCCCCGCTTCGGCGTGTCAGGCTTGACGGCTCAGGCGGATTCTTCGACGTAGCGCAGGACGTGCAGCATGCCGCGCTCGTCGACGGCGTCCGCGTCCTCCGCCCGGCATTCGGTGAGTGCGGAGTGGACGGTCCCGGTGTCCATTCCGGACCCGATGAGCACGAGTTCGGTGCGGCGCGGGCGATCCGCGGGCCAGCCGGAGCGGTCGAACTGCACGAAAGCGCCGACGGTGTGCAGCCCGAACCGCGACCGGGTGCCGTTCGGCCCGAAGTCGAGGTGGCCCTTGATGCGGTAGATCCCGGCGGGACGCCGTTCCAGGAACTCGATGAACTTCCGCGGCGCCAGCGGTTGCTCGCTGGTGAACGTGACGCTCTGGTACGCCGCGTGCAGGTGCTCGGAATGGTCGTCGCCGTGCTCGTGCGCGTCCATCGCGCGCAGGTCGTCGAACGACAGCTGCCCGGCGCGTTCGCGGGGTCCGGGGTCGAAGAACAGGGTCGGGTCGACGCGCCCGTGCGAGGTGGTCAGGACCGGGATCCGCGGCGCCAGTTCCTCGACGGTGCCGGTCACCTTGGCCAGTTCGCCGGCCTCGACGCGGTCGGCCTTGTTGAGCACCACCAGATCGGCGACGCGCAGGTGCTCGGCGAGTTCGGGATGCCGTTCGCGGGCGGCCTCGAACTCGGCGGCGTCCACGACCTCGACCAGCCCGCCGTAGCGGATGCCGGGGTTCTCGCTGGCGATCATCAGCCGGATCAGGTCCCGCGGCTCGGCGATCCCGCTGGCCTCGACCACGATGACGTCGATCCCGGCCTCGGCGTCGGAAAGCCGCCCGAGCATCGCGTCGAGCCCGCTCGCGTCGACGGCGCAGCACAGGCAGCCGTTGCCGAGCGAGACCATGGTGTCGACCTGCCCGGCGACCGCGAGCGCGTCGACGTTGACACTGCCGAAGTCGTTGACCACTACGCCGATCCGCACGCCCTGGCGGTTGGCGAGCAGATGGTTGAGCAGGGTCGTCTTGCCCGCGCCGAGAAAACCGGCGACGAGGACCACGGGGATCCGCTTCGTACTCACCGGCCGTCCTTTCGCGTCGCCGTCACCGTGCCGACGACTTTAGCCGCGCACGGCGCTGGGCCGCTCGAGGCCCGCCGGGCGCCGCCGGAAAGGTGAACCGGATCACGAGCGGGGAATCACCGCCTCCCGGCGTGGAAAAGTGATTGTTTTTCGCCGGGGTGTATTCGGCTCAACGACAATTCGTGGTGACCGCGTTCGGCGGAGTGCTGTTCCGTCCGGTCGCGGGGTACTCTTCGCCGTCTGGCCGGATTTCCCCAGTACGACAAGGGTTCTCGGATTCGGAGAGTGGTCGGGTGTGACGACGACGGCGTCCATGCGGGTGACAACGGAACAGGTGACCGGCCGGCGGGAGAAAAACGGCGAACGCGCCGTGGAATTCGCCGAGGCGGAGGAATTCGTCCGGCAGTGCCAGGCCGAAGGGGTGTGCTCCGGCGAGCGGCCGGCGCGCAGGCTGGCCCGGATCCGCGCCGAGATCGAGCGGACCGGGACCTACCGGCACACCACGGCCGAGCTGACGTTCGGCGCCAGGGTCGCCTGGCGCAACGCGGCCCGCTGCATCGGCAGGCTGTACTGGCGCGGGCTGCGGATCCGGGACCGGCGGGACGTCTCGAGCGCGGCCGCGATCGCCCGGGAATGCGTACTCCACCTGCGCGAGGCCACCCGCGGCGGGCGGATCCGGCCCACCGTGACCGTGTTCGCCCCCGACACCCCGGCCGCGCCGGGCCCGCGGATCCACAACGAGCAGCTGATCCGCTACGCCGGGTACGAACTCGACGACGGTTCGGTGCTCGGCGACCCGCGCTACACGGCGTTCACCGAGCGGGTCCGCGCACGCGGCTGGCGCCCGCCCCGGCGCCGGGGCGCGTTCGACGTCCTGCCGCTGCTCGTCGAATCGGCGCCCGGCGAACCACGGCTGTTCACCTTGCCGCGGGACGCGGTGCTGGAGGTGCCGTTGCGGCATCCCGACCACGCGTGGTTCGCGAACCTGGGCCTGCGCTGGCACGCGGTGCCCGCGATCAGCGACATGCCGCTGGTCATCGGGGGCGTCCGCTACCCGGCCGCCCCGTTCAACGGCTGGTACCTGGGCACCGAGGTCGGCGCGCGTAACCTCGCCGACGCCGGCCGCTACGACCTGCTGCCCGCGATCGCGAAGCTGATGGGCCTGTCCACCGCGTCGGAACGCACGTTGTGGCGGGACCGGGCCCTGGTGGAACTGACACTGGCGGTCCAGTACTCGTTCGACGAGGCCGGGGTCACCGTCGCCGACCACCACACCGAGTCGCGGCGGTTCCTCGACCACCTCGCGCGGGAGGAACGCGCGGGCCGCCGCTGCCGGGCCGACTGGAGCTGGATCGTCCCGCCGTTGTCCGGTGGACAGACAGTAGTGTTCCACCGCTACTACGACGAACCGGATCCGGCGCAGCGGCCGGCGTTCGTCCCGCCCGGCTGATTCCGGGCGTCCGATCGGCGGATTGACTCGTGTGGGGCACGCGCGGACGCACCACACGAGGGACACTGTGAGTATGACCGCGGTCCTCGTCGCCTACGCCGGCAAGACCGGCGGCACCCGGGAAATCGCCGAGGTGATCGCCGTCGTGCTGCGCGAGCACGGCCTCGACGCGCGGGTGCGGGACGCCGCGGACGTCACCGGGGTGGAGGAGTACTCGGCGGTCGTGCTCGGCAGCGCGCTGTATTTCCACCGCTGGCGTCCCGAGGCGGTGCGGCTGCTGGAGCACAACGTCGAGGCGCTCACCCGGCGCCCGGTGTGGTTGTTCCACAGCGGGCCGTGCGGGCCCGGCGCGAGCACCGCCAGGGTCAGCCTGCCCGCGCGGGTCGCGCTGCTCGCCGCCCGGATCGACGCCGAGCGCACGGCGACGTTCGGCGGCCGCCTCGATCCCGGCAGGGCACGCGGGATCGTGGCGCGGCTGCTGTCCTCCGGCCGCATGGCGGGCGACTTCCGGGACTGGGACCGCATCCGCGCGTGGGCGCGCGACGTCGGCCGCCGGGTGCGCACGCGCGTCCCGTTGTGACGGATTTGCCTTGTCCTACCGGTATTTCCGGTGATCGGCAAGATCTTGCCCCTGGCTCGCGACCGGTGTAGACCAGGCCGGGAGGAACCGGCGGCGAACGGGGGCCTGGCGTGGCGAAGACGGAGACCTCCCGGCGGCCGTTGACCCCGGATCAGCGCAACTCCTTCCTCGCCGCCCTGCTCGGCTGGAGCATGGATTCCTTCGACTACTTCCTGGTCGTGTTCGTGCTGGCCGACATCGCGAAGGACCGCTCGTTCGGCGCGAGCGCGACCCAGCTCGCGTTCATCACCACCGCGACACTGGTGATGCGGCCGGTCGGGGCGCTGCTGTTCGGGCTGTGGGCCGATCGGGTCGGCCGCCGCGTCCCGCTCATCGTGGACGTGCTCCTCTACTCCGTCGCCGGGGTGCTGTGCGCGATCGCGCCCAACTACACCGTGCTGCTGCTCCTGCGGTTCGTCTACGGCGTCGGCATGGGCGGCGAATGGGGGCTCGGCGCGGCGCTGGCGATGGAGAAGATCCCGGTGGCACGGCGCGGATTCTTCTCGGGACTGCTCCAGGTGGGTTACTCGTTCGGCTATCTGCTCGCCGCGCTCGCCTATCTGCTGTTCCATTCGGCGCTGGACCTGCACTGGCGGTGGATCTTCGTGCTGAGCATCCTGCCCGCGCTGATCAGCCTGCTGATCCGGGCGCGGGTGCGGGAATCGGAGGTGTGGGAGGCCACGCGGGAGAAGCTGCGCGTGACGCGCACGTCGGTGAAGGACATCCTGCTCGACCCGAAGGTGATCCGCCGGTTCTTCTACCTCATCCTGCTGATGACCGCGTTCAACTGGATGAGCCACGGCACGCAGGACGTCTACCCCGGCTTCCTCAAGGCACACGAACACGGCGGCGCCGGGCTGGCCGCGTCGACCAGCACGTGGATCGCGGTGCTGTACAACATCGGCGCGATCATCGGCGGGGTGACCTTCGGCGCCCTGTCCGAACGGCTCGGCAGGCGCCGCACCATCGTGCTCACCTCGCTGCTGGCACTGCCGATCGTGCCGATCTTCGCGTTCGACCACGGCGCCGGGATGCTCGCGCTCGGCTCGTTCCTGATGCAGATCATGGTCCAGGGCGCGTGGGGCGTGATCCCCGCCCATCTGACCGAGATGTCCCCGGACGCGATCCGCGGGTTCTATCCCGGGGTCACCTATCAGCTGGGCAATCTGCTCGCCGCGCTGAACCTGCCGATCCAGCAGGCCATCGCCGAGTCCCACGGCTATTCCGCCGCTCTACTGTGGACGGTCGTGCCGACGCTGCTCCTGGTGGTGGTGCTGACCGCGCTCGGCAAGGAGGCCAAGGGGATCCGGTTCGGCGGCGAGGCCGTCGCGACCGCCCCGGCGAGCGGTGCGAAGAGCTGAGCGCCACGGGTGCGTCTCGCCGTAGGTCGTCGCGATGGCGTCGTCGAGCCAGCGACGCCGGACGTCGTCGAGCAGCGGGAGCACGGCGGCGAAATCCGTTTCGTCCTTGGGACGCGGGTGCGCGGCCTTGTAAAAGAGTTGAATCTCCGGTGTGAGGTAGGGCAGGCTGTCGCGCAGTCCGATCTCACCGATTCGGCGGCGTAACCGGGGATTTCGCCGCGAAACCCAGTCGTCGCCGTCGTTTTCGTCGAGCATGATCTGGATCCGCCACGGACTCGTGGCGTCGGGGCGGCACCAGACGTCGTGCACGGCCGCGGGCAGGATCTCGCCCGGCCGCCACGGGCGCAGGACGCCGGGCGGGTCGGCCGCCCACCACTGCCAGCCGCCGAGCACGGTCTGGACGGCGAGCTGGTCGCGGCGCAGGACGAGCACGTCGAGATCGCCGTGCTCGCGCAGTCGCCGTCCGGCGAACAGTTCGAGCGCGTAACCACCGGCGATCCACCACGGGACTCCGCCCGCGCGGAACAGCTCCGCGGCCTCGGCGGGGCTCGCCGGAGCCCAGACGCCCCACGGTTCGCGGATCTCCTCGGGCATGCGGGCTCCTCCTGTGGCCGGCGGTTGACTTGAAGGGTACTTGAAGTTTTAGCGTCGGCACCGGAAAACACCGAGGGGGAAGGAGAACGCCGTGGTCGTGACGGCGGAAGAAATACCGGCGATGACGCCGCGGTTGTGGCGGATCTGCTGGGTGATCGTGTTCGGCGCCTTCGCCGGCATGCTCGACACCACCGTGGTCAACGTCGGCGTCGACACCCTCGTCCGCGATCTCGGCACCGGGCTCGGCGCGGTCCAGTGGGTGTTCACCGCCTACCTGATCGCGCTCGCGGTGTCGCTGCCGGTGTGCGGCTGGCTCAGCCGCCGGTTCGGCGCCGGACGGCTGTGGCTGCTGTCGCTGGTGGCGTTCACCGTCGCGTCGGGACTGTGCGCGCTCGCCGGGAACATCGGCTGGCTCATCGCGTTGCGGGTGGTGCAGGGACTCGCGGCCGGGCTGATGCTGCCCGCGGGCCAGACCGTGCTCGGCGAGGTCGCCGGGCCGGCGCGGCTGGGCAGGGTGATGGCCACGCTGGGCATCGTCGTGAGCCTCGGCCCGGCGATCGGCCCGCTCACCGGCGGCCTGATCCTGCACTCGCTGAGCTGGCCGTGGCTGTTCCTGATCAACCTGCCGATCGGGGTGGCCGGGATCCTGCTCGGTCTGCGGTATGTGCCGAGGGGCGAGCGCGGGACCGCGCACCGGCCGGACGGCGTCGGCTACCTGCTGGTCGGCACCGGGATTCCCGCGGTGATCTACGCGGCGACGGCGTGGGGCGAGACCGGGACGCTCACGGCGCCCCGCGTGTCCGTCCCCGCGCTGGCCGGGATCGCCCTGCTCGTGGCGTTCTGTGTGCGCACGCGACGTCGTGAGCACCCGCTGCTGGATCTCGGGCTGTTCCGGAACCGGACGTTCGCGGTCGCCGCGGCGACGACGTTCTTCGCCGGGCCCGCGATGTTCGGCGGGATGTTCCTGCTGCCGCTGTACTTCCAGCTGCTGGGCGGCAGCGACGTCGTCACCACCGGGCTGCTGATGATCGGCCTCGGCGCCGGGTCGGCGATCGCGCTGCCGTTCGCCGGGCGGCTCACCGACCGGTACGGCGGCGGGCTCGTGGCGCTGTGGGGGAGTGTGGCCACGCTCGCGGTCACGGTGCCGTTCGCGGTGGCGGACCTGCCGGCCGACGGCGTGTTCGTCCAGGTTCTGCTGGTGCTGCGGGGGATGGCCTCGGCGTTCCTGATGATGCCGGTCGGCACGGTCGCCTACGCCGCGGTGACCCGCGCCCAACTGCCCGACGTCACGGCCCAGATCAACATCGTGATGCGGGTCGGCGGCGCGGTCGGGACGGCGTTGTTCGCGGTGGTCCTGGCCAAGGCGCTGCCCTACGGTCCCGCGACGGCGTTCCGGACGGCCTTCGCCTGGCTCACCGGCTGCAGCGTCGCCGCCGTCGCGCTGACCGCCTGGCTGTGGCGGGTGCGCCGGGCCGGGTAAGCCGTGAAGGCCTCCTTCACAGCGCTCAACGCAGTTTGTGAGGCCGTCACCGGCCCCCGCCACAAAAGAGAATTGCACGGGGGCATGTGGGGGGGGAATGGGGTGGCCCCCGGGGGCCCGCC
>NZ_JBHYIQ010000012.1:121920-126565 GCF_042739895.1 Amycolatopsis sp. NPDC059021 | reverse complement strand
CCTCCTTCACAGCGCTCAACGCTGTGAAGGAGGCCTTCACGGACCGCGTCCACAAAGGTCAGTCGCAGTGGCTCAGTGGGCTGTCGAAGGTGGAGCCGCCGGTCGCGCCGCCCCAGCGGACGCACTTGCCCGACGCGGTGGTCTTGACTGGGCCGGCGAAGTACGCGAACGAGCCGGAGTCGGTGACCCGCGGCGAACCCTGGACCTCCAGGTAGGCCGAGGTCTGCGTGGCCGTTCCCGCCGACGCGCTCTTCATCGTGCTGACGCAGTTCTGCCCGGTGCTCGCGTTGTAGGACAGGTAAACCGTGCCCGCGGTGCCGAGCGGGGCCGAGTCGATGACGCCGAACCCGCCGCCGCACACCGGCGCGCCGAGCGTGGCCTCGGTGACCGTCGACCACCGGATCGTCTGGTTGGCGTTGTACTCCGGGCCCGCTTCGTACAGCACGCCGACCGAACCCGAAGCCAGCTGGACCATGTCCGAATAGGCCGCGTCCTCGCCCCACACCAGCACACTGCGGTCGTTGTTCGTCCAGCTGCCGCCCTCGTCGAACGACGAGTGGACGCGCAGCTGCTTGCGACGGTCGCAAGTGGACGGTCCGGCGAACAGGATCCGGTCGTAGCGCCCACCGGCGTCCACCGCGCTCATCCGCGCCGTCGAGCCCTGCACGGTCGGCGTGATCAGGTCGTTCTCGTAGGTGAACTTCTGCGCGAAGCTCGCGCCGCCGTCCGCGCTGATCGCATACGTCCGGTTGCGGGTGCCGTCCGCGAGGCACTTGTTGTCCTTGTTGGCATCGTTGCGCGCCGCCGCGTACACCCGGCCGTCGGCCAGTTCGGTGACGCTGATCTCCTGCGGGTTCATCGCGTCCGTCGTGCTGACGTCGGTCGCGCCGCGGTGCCAGTCGACACCGTTGTTGTCGCTGTAGATCA
The DNA here is from genome assembly GCF_042739895.1 of Amycolatopsis sp. NPDC059021. Classification (NCBI taxonomy): domain Bacteria; kingdom Bacillati; phylum Actinomycetota; class Actinomycetes; order Pseudonocardiales; family Pseudonocardiaceae; genus Amycolatopsis; species Amycolatopsis sp. NPDC059021. Next base: position 125,638 of record NZ_JBHYIQ010000012.1, on the reverse strand, counting down.
GGGAACCAGTGCCCTTGTCCCCGGTCGAAAAGCTCATCCCGGCCACCAGCCGCCCGGCGTGCGCACCCCGCGTCAGCACGATCCCGTGCGACGGCCCGGTCGCCAGCCAGCCCGGCGCGGACTCGAAACCCAGCTGCTCCGTCAGCACCTTCGGCGTCGTCCAGGTCTTCCCGTTGTCGTCACTCCACTGCACCCGCGGAATCCGTCCGCACGCCGGGTTCTTCACGCACTGCATCGTCGACAGCAGCACGATCCGGCCGGTCGAGGGCACCACGATCGGCACCGGATTCCCCTTGGTGTCCCCGAAACCCCGGATCACCACCTGCGGCGCGCCCCAGGTCTTCCCGCCGTCGGCCGAACGCTTCACCACCAGATCGATGTCGCCGGCGTCGTTGCAGAACGACGCGCCCCCGTTGCGGCCCTCGGCGAAGGCGAGCAAGTCGCCGCTGCGCGCCTTCACCACCGCAGGAATCCGGAAGCAGTCGTAACCTTCCGTTTTCTCTTTGTACACCACGGTATTGCCCACCGCTGCCGAAGCAGGCGGCGCCGCGGACACCCCGGCCAGTGTCATACCCGCCACCACCGCGGCCAGCGCGACACGGATGATCTTCACAGTCAGGCTCCGTCCTGAGCATCGCGAACCCCTTACCCGCCCGAGGATCCGGCGCACCCGTACAAGAGCCGTACATTTGTGTATAACGCTCTATACGATCAGGCGAGGATCGCCAGCGCGCAGAAACCGGTGGTGGCGACAAGAAGCGTCGACAGCAAACCGAGCAGGAGCGCGCGGCCGCCGGTGCGGATCAGGACACCGATCCGGACGGCGCAGCCGAGACCGAACAGGGCGCCTGCGAGCAACAGGGTGGACGCGATCTTCGCGACATCGAGCACGGCGCCGGGGAGAATGCCGGTGCTGCGCACCACGACCATCGCGAGGAAGCCGAGGACGAACAGCGGCACGAGCGGCGCGCGGGCGCCGTCGGGGCGCGTCCGGTTGCGGTTCTCGGTCACGCTCACCAGCGCCACCATCGGCGCCAGCAGGACGACCCGGCTGAGCTTGACCACGATCGCGATCGCGACGGCGCCCGCGCCTGCCGGGGTCGCCGCCGCGACCACCTGCGCCACCTCGTGCACGCTGATCCCGGCCCAGCTGCCCAGCCGAAGCCCTTCGAGGCCGAAAACGTTACCCAGCAAGGGGATCGCCGCGATTGCGATGCTGCCGTAGCAGGTGACCAGCGCCACGGCCGTCGCGACGTCGGAATCCTTGCGTTCGACGACGCCTTCCATCGCCGCGATCGCCGAAGCGCCGCAGATCGAGAACCCGGTCGCCACCAGCAGCGCCAGTCCACGCGGGACCCGGATCAGCTTGCCGATCCCGAGCGTGCCGACGAAGGTGACGCCGACGGTCAGCACGACCGCGAGCAGGGTGCCGGGTCCGAGCGAGAGCACGGCGGGAAGCGCGAGCTGCAGGCCGAGCAGGACGACGCCGGCGCGCAGCAGCCGTTTGGTCACCCGCGCGATCGCCTGGCGGAGGTCGTCGGTGAGCACGGGAAGCGACCCGGCGATCACGCCGAGCACGACCGCGACGGTGAGCGCGCCGAGGACGGGCAGAGCGGAGCTGATCAGATAGGCCACCGCGACTCCCGCCGCGGTGACGGCGAGTCCGGGGAGGACTGTTCGGGGGCGCGTCGTCGTCATGCTCTTCAGCCTCGTCCCGCGACGGGCGGCGCGGTAGCCGTCAGCGAGTGCTGAGGTCATACACTTGGGCTATGACCGCACCCGATCTCGACTCGCTCCGCCTGCTGGTTTTCGTCGACGAACTCGGCAGTATCGGCCAGGCGGCGAACGCGCTGGGCATCGCGCAGCCGTCCGCGACGAAGCGACTGTCCACACTGGAACGTCGGCTCGGGCTGGCGTTGCTCAGCCGCAGTCATCGGGGTTCGGGGCTCACCCCGGACGGCCGCGTCGTGGTCGGCTGGGCGCGCCGCGTGCTGGACGAGATGAGCGAGCTGCTCACCGGCGCGGAGGCGTTGCGCGCGCAGCGCGAGGCCGAACTCCGCGTCGCCGCGAGCATGACGCTCGCCGAGCATTTCGTGCCCGCGTGGATCGGCGAGGTCAAGCGTGCCCACCCCGATCGCTACGTCGGGCTGGAGGTGGTCAACTCCGAGCACGTCGCCGAACTGGTGGTGCAGGGCAAGGTGGACCTCGGGTTCGTCGAGTCGCCGGGCCCGCTGCCGGGGCTCGCCACCCGGAAGGTCGCGGCGGATCATCTCGTCGTGGTGGTGCCCGACGGGCATCCCTGGGCTCGCAGGCGTCGTCCGCTCACCGCCGCCGAGCTGGCGGCGACGCCGCTGGTGGTCCGCGAGCGCGGTTCCGGAACCCGCGAGACCGTCGATGCCGCGCTGCGCCGTGCCGGGGTGGGCGCGGTCACGCCGCTGCTGGAGCTGGGGTCGGCGTCGGCCGTGCGGAACGCCGTGATCTCGGGCGCGGGGCCGGCGGTGATCAGCGCGCTCGACGTCGCCCGCGAGGTCGCCGACCGGCGGCTCGTGCCGGTCGCGGTCGACGGCGTCGACCTGAACCGCGCGCTGCGTGCGGTCTGGCCCGCCGGGCGGCGGCTCACCGGGCCCGCAGCGGAGCTCCTCGCCCTCGCGATACGCCGCTGACCTGCGAACTTGCGTGCCGAATAGCGCCGATATATCGTGGTCATGTCGGCGATACTCGCACGATAGGAAAGGGGATGGATCATGGAGCGATCCGCAGGTTTCGGCAGGATGTTCCGCGGCTTCGGGGAGCGCGGCGGTTTCGGCTTCGGGCACCCGGGGCACCCCGGCCGCCCGGGAGGCCCCGGGCACGGACATGGACACGGCCCGCACGGGCACCACGGTCCCCACGGCCATCACGGGCATCCGGAACACCCGGGTGACAACCCGGATTGGGGGCCAGAGGACGGCTTCGGCCCGGAGTTCGCGCGTGGCGGGCCGCCGCACGGGCCGGGCTTCCCGCCGCCCCCGCCTCCGCCGCCGCATGGCCCCGACCCGCGGGGCGGGTTCCCGGGGTTCGGCGGTTTCCCCGGCTTCCCGGGTGGTGGGCCCGGTGACCCGCGCCGGCACGGCGGCTGGTTCGGCGGTGGCCCGTGGCAGGGGCGCCGCGGCCCGAGCCGTCCGGTCCGGCCCGCGGTGCTGGCGCTGCTCGCCGAGGAGCCGATGCACGGCTACCAGATCATGCAGGAGATCCGCCGCCGCACCGACAACGAGTGGCGGCCGAGCCCCGGCTCGATCTACCCGATCCTGCAGCAGCTGGAGGACGAGGGACTGGTCCAGACGGCCGGGAACGGCGGCCGCCGCGTCGCCGAGCTGACCGAGGCGGGCCGCGAGCACGTCGCCGGTCGTGAGGAGGAGTTCGCCGCGCTGTGGGAGAGCGGTGCCGCCGAGGTGCCGGGCGCGGACCGGTTCCAGGCGCTGTGGCGTCAGCTCGGCGAGCTTTCGGGGGCCGCTTCGCAGGTCGCCTACACCGGCAGCGACGCGGAATTCGCCGAGGTCAAGAAGGTGCTGGCGGAGGCACGCCGCAAGGTGTACGAGGTGCTGGCCGCCGCCGAGCCGGAGGACGACCTGTCCTGACCGGGGCGCGGGCTTCCGTGAAGGCCTCCTTCACAACGTGTGTCGCTGGGAAGGGGGGCCGGGCTCGGAGACACCACACCCCGCCCCCGAGAAATTGTACG
>NZ_JBHYIQ010000012.1:107684-121911 GCF_042739895.1 Amycolatopsis sp. NPDC059021 | reverse complement strand
CCTCCTTCACAGCGTTGAGCGCTGTGAAGGAGGCCTTCACGGATCTTCAGGTCGGCGGTGTGGCGGGCGGTCGCGGGGTGGACGGCTCCCAGCCGAGGTGGGCGGACACCTTCGCCGCCGCCGTGGCGGTCACCTCGCCCGCTTCGCCGAGCCGGTGCCCGAGCCGCTCTGCCGGGGCGGAGATGTTGAGTGCGGCCACCACCCGGCCGCGGAAATCGCGGATCGGGGCCGAAACGCCGACAAGACCCGTCTCGAACTCCTCCCGCACGCGGGCGTAACCGTCCCGGCGGCACTCCTGGATCTTCGCCCACAGCTGGGGCAGAGAGTGCACTTCGGACAGTGGGAAATCCCCCTCCAGCCGGGGAAATCGGACGTACAGTTCGTCGGGGCTAGCGTCGAGCAGCAGCGCGCGCCCGGCCGAGGTGCAGTGCGCGGGCACGCGCCTGCCCTCCCAGCCGGGCACGCGGAACGAGTGCCCCGAAACCGAAAGCAGCGTCAGCACTTCCTGGTCCCGCAGGACGCACAGGTGGCTGGTTTCCTCGAGATCCGCCGCGAGCGCGTGCATCACCGGCTCGGCCGCGCGGAGCAACCGGTCCTCCGCGGTTCGCGCGACCAGGGAGAACAGCCGCCAGCCCAGCCGGTATTCCAGCGTGTCCGGATCGCGTTCGACGACGCCCTCCTCGGCGAGCGCCTTGAGCGCGCGGGAGACCTGGCTCTTCTCCCGGCCGGTCAGCCCGGCGATCCGGACCACGCCCAGCCCGCCCGCGCGCTGCGCCTCGGCGGAGGCGAGCGCTTCGAGCAGGTCGAGGTCGCGGCGCAGGCCGTGCCCCTGGTGGCGGGCCCCCTCGCCCGCTCGCGGAACCGTCATGGTCGCAGCGTAGCGAGTTGGCGGCAGCGCAACGCGCGTTGCGATGTGCCCGCGGGCCTTGCCCCGGCGTCCGGCGGCTTCCTAGGTTCGGCCGGGTGAAGATCGTCGACATCACGCTCGACCGGCTGCGGCTCGAGCTCGACCCGCCCCTGCTCGCGGCTTGGGATCCCGAGCCGCGCACGTACTTCGACGCGACGATCGTGCGGGTCCACACCGACGAAGGCGTCACCGGGGTCGGCTCCGGGGACACGATGGCCGGGTTCGAACAGGTCCGGCACCTCTTCGTCGGGGAAGACCCGCTCGCCATCGTCCGGCACGTCAAGGCCATCGAGACCGCCAACTTCCACGGCGGCCGCTACTGGCCGCTGGAGGTGGCGCTGTGGGACATCATCGGCAAGGTCGCCGGGCTTCCGGTCTCGGTCCTGTTCGGAAACGCCGCCCGCTCGTTGCCCGCGTACGCCTCATCGGCTGAGCTGAAATCGCCCGAAGCCCGCGTCGAGACCGCGTTGCGGGCGCGGGAGGAAGGGTTCCGGGCGACGAAGATCCGGATCGACCGCGACCGGGCGCCCGAGGGCGTCGCCACCGTGGCGGCGGTACGGGAAGCGCTCGGCCCGGACTTCGTGATCATGGTCGACCTCAACCAGTCCTGGCGGATGGCCGGGGACACCGCGACGGCCTCGGACCTGGCCAAGACCAGAGCGCTGGTGCGGCGACTGTCCGAATTGGACGTCTTCTGGGTCGAAGAACCCTTGCCGTACGAGGACATCGACGGCTTCCGCACACTACGCGCGGAGAACCCCGGCGTCCGGATCGCGGCGGGGGAGATGCAGCACTCGCTGCCCGAGCTGCTGCGGTACCTCGAACACGACGTGCTCGACGTCTACCAGATGGACGTCGTGCTCGCGGTCGGCATGCACCGTGCGCGGACACTGGCCGAGCTGGCGCGGCTCAAGCACCGCGCGTTCACGCCGCACAGCTGGACCAACGGCATCGGGGTGCTCGCCAACCTGCACGTTTCGGCGGGCGTCGGCGGCGGGCCGTACTTCGAGTTCCCGTACGACCCGCCCGGCTGGACCCCCGAACGCCGCGACTTCATGCTCGCCGAGCCGCTCATGATCGACGCGGCCGGTGAGCTGGAGGTCCCGGCCGCGCCGGGGCTCGGTATCGAACTCGACGAGGAGGCGGTGGACCGGTGGCGGATCCGATAGCGGCGCTGCTGACGCGCACGCACCAGGACTGGCTGGCCGCGGCCGGGCGGATCGACCCCGAGACGCGGCCGTTCATCGGCGGCCGGTTCACCGATCCGGTTTCGGCGGCCACGTTCCCCACGACGTCGCCGCGGGACGGGCGGGTGCTCGCCCGGATCCCCGACGGCGGCGCCGAGGACGTCGACCGGGCGGTGCGCGCGGCTCGCGAGTCCTTTGAGGACGGACGATGGCGGGGCTCGGCACCCCGGGAACGCAAACGGATCCTGCTGCGCTGGGCGGAGCTGATCCTCGCCAACGCCGGGGAACTCGCCCTGCTCGACACCCTGGAGATGGGCAAACCGGTCACCGAGTCGGTGCGCGTCGACGTCGTCAAGACGGCCGAGACCATCGCCTGGTACGCCGAGGCGATCGACAAGACCTACGACGAGGTCGCGCCCACACCCGGCGACGCGCTCGCGCTGGTGACCCGCGAGCCGCTCGGAGTGATCGGCGCGGTGGTGCCGTGGAACTACGCGCTGCTGATCGCCTCGTGGAAGATCGCTCCCGCGCTGGCGACCGGGAACTCGGTGGTGCTCAAACCGGCGGAGCAGACCTCGCTGGCCGCGCTGGTCCTCGCCCGGCTGGCCACCGAGGCGGGACTCCCGGACGGCGTGTTCAACGTGGTGCCCGGCCGAGGCGAGACGGCGGGCCAGGCGCTCGGCCGTCATCCGGAGGTGGACAAGATCGCGTTCACCGGGTCGGCCGAGGTCGCCCGGCTGTTCCAGGTCTACGCGGGACAGTCCAACGGCAAACAGGTCTCGGTGGAGGCGGGCGGGAAGTCGCCGCAGCTCGTCCTGCCCGACGCGGACATCGGTGCCGTGGCCTCGGCCGTGGCGTGGGGTGTCTTCTACAACGCCGGGCAGACCTGCAACGCCGGTTCCCGGCTGATCGTGCCCGAATCCCTGAAGGAACGGCTGCTCGCCGAGATCGCCGGGATCACCGAGGAGACGTTCCGCGTCGGCGACCCGCTCGATCCGGCCACGGTCATGGGCCCGATCGTCGACGAGGTCCAGTTGGACAGGATCCTCGGCTATGTCGAAGCCGGACAGTCCGAAGGCGGGAAGGTTGTGCTCGGCGGCTCCCGGGTGCTCGAGGACACCGGCGGAACCTACTTCCAGCCGACCATTGTGGACGGTGTGCGGAACGACGACACCATCGCACGGGAGGAGATCTTCGGCCCGGTGCTGTCCGTGATCCCCTACAGCGGCGATGCCGGCGAGGGCGTCCGGCTGGCCAACGACACCGAGTTCGGGCTCGCCGCGTCGGTGTGGACCCGTGACATCGGGACCGCGCATGTGGTCGCGAAACGGCTGCGGGCGGGCACGGTGTGGGTCAACACGTTCGACGCGAGCGACGTGATCACGCCGTTCGGCGGATTCAAGGCGACCGGGGCCGGGCGCGACAAGTCGTTGCACGCGCTCGCCGCGTACACCGCGCTCAAGACCACCTGGATCGACCTTTCTTGAGGAGAACGTCATGCGGCTGAGCGTGGAGCCGTCCGGACGGCTGGAGTTCGGCCCTGGTGTGCTGGCCGAGCTGCCGGAACTCGTGGCCGCCCTGGGCCATGACCGCGTCTTCGTCGTCACCGACCGCGGGCTGCGGGCGGCGGGGATCGTCGGCCGGGTGGAACGGGTGCTGGCGGGCCTGGAGTACGAGGTCCATGAGGACGTCGGGCCCAATCCGTCCACTGTGGAGCTGGATCGTGGTGCCGCGCGGTTGCGGCGCTTCGGGAACGCCGCGGTGGTGGCGCTCGGTGGCGGCTCGGCGCTGGACGCGGCGAAGGGGATCTCCTTGCTGGCAGGGAATCCGGACGCCGTCGCGGCGGACGCGGACACGCTGTGGTCCGCTTCGGACGGTCTGCCGATCGTGGCCGTGCCGACGACTTCCGGAACCGGCGCGGAAACCAACGGCTTCGGCGTCGTCGAGGACGTCTGCGCCCGCCGGAAGGTCTACATCGGACACTCCTCGGTGAAGCCGAAGATCGCCGTGCTCGATCCGGAACTGACCCTCGGCCTGCCCGCGCCGGTCACCGCCGCGACGGGTCTGGACGCACTGGTGCACGGCATCGAGTCACTGGCCTCGCGAGGTTCGAATCCGCTGTCGGCGGCCTACGCGACGCAGGCGGTTTCGCTGGTGAGCCACTGGTTGCCGGTGGCGTACCGCGACGGCGCCGATCTCGAGGCGCGATCGCGGCTGATGCTCGGCGCGCATCTCGCGGGCCACGCGCTGACGGTGTCGGGACTGGGGCTGGTGCACGGCATCGGGCACGCGCTCACAGCGCACACCGGGACAGCGCACGGCGTCGCGCTGGCCGCGGTGCTGGAGGAGGTCATGACCTTCAGCGCCTCAGCGGCCGCGCCCGCCTACGAAGCCGCGGCACAGGCGATGGGTGTGTCTGCTGTGGACAGTGGTCCGCTCGCCGCTGTCGAAGCCGTGCGGGAGATCTCGGGGGCGATCGGGATCAAACGCCCGCTGCGGGACCTCGGCGCCTCCCGCGACCTGCTCCCGGTGATCGCCGAGGCGGCTGTCGCCGACGCCGTCACGAAGAACTCCCCGCGCCTGCCCACCGCCGCCGAAGTCCTCGACCTGCTCCACTCCGTCCACTGATCCCAGCGGCCGAGCGCCCCATGCGGTATGGGGGTGAGTTGGTCTGGGGTGTGACAAGGGCGTCCCTGGGTGCGGCGGTGCGACAAGGGCGTCCCTCGGTGCGGTGGATGCACCCAGGGCGTCCCTCGGCCCTCCCCCGCGCAAGCCGGCACCATCGCCCGACGTCGCGAACGCCCCGATGGTGACGATGAGCGTCCCGAACGGAGCGTTCGCGACAGCCAAGGCCGCAGCCCGGACCCGCAGCCGCCACGACGAGCCCGCGCGCACCACCTACCCCAACCGGACTCCACCGAAAGCGGTGAAGGCCTCCTTCACAGCGCTCAACGCTGTGAAGGAGGCCTTCACGGACCGGCGAAACCTACTGCTTCATGCCGTGTTCGATGGCCTCGATGATGCGCGGTCGCAGTTCGGCGGCGCTGATGATCGCGTCGACCGAGCCGACCTCGACGGCACGCTGGATGCTGTGCACGCGGTCGAACTCCGCGGCCACCTCACCCAGTTTCTCCGCACGCACCGAGGACTGCGTCTCGGCCAGTTCCGCGGTCAGCGCCGCCCGTTCGGCACCGCTGGTCTCCTCGATCCGGGTCTGCAGCGCGACCACTCGCGGGTCGTTCGCCGTGCGGGTGTTGACGTCGTGGGTGAACACCACGGCCGCCGCCGGGGCCCCGCCGAGCACCGACGCGAACGAACCTTCCAGCGCCAGCACCGTCATGTTCGGGTTCAGCGTCTTCGAGAAGACCACGAACGCGCCGCCGTGGTACCGCGAGATCACGGTGAACACGATCGGGCCCTCGAAGTTCACGATCGCGCGGCCGATCTCCGCGCCGTACTCGAGCTGCAGCTTGCGCAGCGACTCCGGTGAGCCGTCGAAGCCGGACAGGTTCGCCAGCACCACCAGCGGCCGGTTCCCGCTGGCCGCGTTGATCGCGCGCGCCGCCTTCTTCGACGAGCGGGGGAACAACGTGCCCGCGGTGTAGGTGTCCGGCCCGTCGGTGGGCGGGAAACCGCGGCGCGGCACCGAACGCGATTCGATGCCCAGCAGGCAGACCGGCCATCCGCCGATGTGGACGTCCTGCACCGCGGCGGTGTCCGCGTCCGCCATGCCCGCCCAGCGTTCCAGCACCGGATGGTCCTGATCGGACAGTGCCCGCATCACGGTCCGGATGTCGAACGGCTTCTTGCGGTCCGGGTTGTGCTCGGCCGAGAAGATCTGGCCGACCGTCGTGAAGTCGCTGCCGACAACCGCGTGCGGGAACACCGAGACGTCCCGGTCGAACGGGTCGTTCGTGGTCGCGCGCCGCGGCGCCACCTCACCGGGTACGACGTAGGTGTGGTCGTAGTGCGACATCAGCACGTCGCGCGCCGCGCCGAGGTTCGGCGCCCAGTACTGCGCCTGCCCGTTCGGCCCCATCACCCGGTCGTAGCCGCCGATGCCGAAGTTGTCCTCGGCCGAGACACCGCCGGAGAAGTCCAGCGCCTGCTTGCCGGTCAGCACCATCGCCGAATCCGGCGTCATCACCAGGATTCCCTTGGTGTGCATGAGCATCGTGGCCTCGGCGTTCCAGTACGGCTGGGCGCCGACGTTGATGCCGGAGACGACGACGTTGATCTCGCCGCCCGCCTGGGTGAACTCGACGATCCGCTTGAGCGCCGCCGCCACCCAGTCCATGTTCTCGGTGCCGGAGTCCATGGAGATCCGCGCGCCGGAGGACAGCGCGAACCACTCCAGCGGGACCCGCATCCGCTCGGCGAGGTCCAGCGCCGCGATGACGCGGGAACATTCCGGTTCGGACAGTGCGCCCAGCGACTTCGTCGGGTCGCCCAGCAGCACCACGCGGGTCACGCCCTCGGGGTAGCGGGCGGTCGGCGTGCTGACCACTCCGGCGACGATCGCCGCCTTGTTGTGCCCGCGCGGCCGGTCGACCGGGACCAGGGCGCCGTTTTCCAGGTCGTACTCGGCGAAGCTGCCCCGGTTCCCGGCGAGCATCGAGGTCAGCTCGTACGGGTACACCGTGTTCCTGGCGCTCGCGCGCAGCACCTTCTGCCGGTAGTCGTCGAGCGGCTCGACCGGCTCGACCGACGGCTCGCCGATGGTCAGTTCGGCACCACCGGTCGCGTCGAACGAGACGCGCACGGCGACCTTCTTCAGCTCGCCCGTCCGCTCGTCGCGCTGCCGCGCGATGAAGAGGATCTCCTCGAGACCGGCGCCCGCGGTGGTCGGCAGCACGCGCCCGGCGATCATTTCCAGCTCCGCCCGGGTCAGGCTGCTCGGCGGCCAGACGTAGACCACGATCCGGTTGGTGGTGAAGCGTTTCTTCGACGGACGCCGCGACTGGGCGCGCCGGATCGAGTCGAGGCAGGTGGTGATGGCGTCCTCGGCCGTGGGCAACGCGACCAGCCTGCCGTCGTGCTCGCGCAGCTCGGTCAGATCCCGCACCTGCGCGAAGGCGACGAGGCGGTCGTCGGCGGGGTTCTCCCGCGCGACGCACCGGAAGAGGTAGATCTCCTCGTCCGAGGACGGCAGCCGGGTGAGGTCGAACTTGCTCAGCCGCTCCAGCTGCATGCGTTCCGCGATGTAGGGGTGCAGGCCACGGATCAGCCGGTCCTCGGCCATCCCGCTCGTTCCGTCCGTCGCCGGGCGGAACGTGAAGTGGTGGTGCATCACCGCGCCGCCGCTGCCCGCGACGGTGGTGGTGAGCCGGCGTACCTGTTCCGGCAGCGGGTGCGCGCCGATGACTTCCTGCAGCGCGGCGGCCATCGCGTCGAAGTCCTCGGGCTGGTCCTCCCAGGCGAGGTAGATGTCGGCGTCGACGGCGCCGTTCTCGCCCGCCAGCTCCGCGAGCCCGCCGAGCGCGTTGCCCAGCGCCTCGAAGGACACCGCGGCGGAGACCACGCACGAGCCGGCGCGCTCGGCGATCACGAACGTGTAGCCGGCGTCCTGCTTGGTGCGCACGGCGGTGAGGCCCTTGTTGCCGTAGTACCGGCGGGTCAGCACCTCCAGCATGACCGCGTTGTCGAGATGGTCGCGGTTGAGCCGTTGCCCGAGCACCCGCACCAGCGGCTCGGTGCTGCGTACCATCTCGGCGATCCGCTCGCCGCGGTCCGGCGCGTCCGGGTGCTGGTCGAGGTGGCGCAGGTGCCGCCGGACCTCGGCGTAGACGCGGGCACGGGTCCGGCGCAGCAGCGGCTGGGCGAACCAGCGGAACACGATGCCGCGCGCCAGGTCGGACACCGCGGGGAAACGCACCTGCGTGGCCGCCACCAGCCGCTCCAGCGCGAGACCGGTGGGCTCCCGCAGCGGGTCCGCGGGCGGGGCCTCGGTGATCCACTGGCGCAGCAACGCGGAAACGACGGCCACGTCCGAGGACGCGCGCTGCTGGGCGAGGAAGATCCGGAAGACCGCCTCCTCCAGCTCGGGCGTCCGCTCCAGGTCGGTGACGCCGTACTGGCCGAGCACCTGACGCAGCCGGGCCTGGAACTTCTCCGGCAGCCCGGCGCGTTCGACGTCGAGGCTCTGCAGATAGGTGTGGAAGTACTCGCGGGGGCTGTGCACCGGGGTGTTCGGCTCGCTGTCCTCGCCCGCGGGCTTGTTCCGCGTCAGCTCGGACAGCTCCGCGAACACCGACAGGAGGCCGAGTTCGCCGTCCAGAAGCCGTTCGGGGTCGGCGAGTTCGGCACGCGCGGCCAGATAGTCCGACAGCGTGCGCGGGTCGACGTCGAAGCCGAGCAGCTGGCTGCGGAGATCCTGCAGGCCGCGGGCGGCCCGGTCGGCGGCCGAGGTGCCGTCGGGCAGCAGGGGCAGGTCGACCTCGGCGACCGAACTGTCCTCAGTGGACTCACCGGCGGTGTCCCCGTCCGCTAGGGGTTCCAGGCGCATCAGCGGCGCGCCGGTCTCGACCTGGCTGCCGACCGAAACCGGGCATTCCCGCACGCGGGCGCGGAACGGCGCGCGCAGCACCGTCTCCATCTTCATGCTTTCCAGCACCAGGATCGGCGCCCCGGAATCGACCTCGTCACCCACCGAAAGCGGCGTCGCGACGACGAGCGCGGGCGCGGGGGAGCGGACGACGCCGCCCTCGTCGCGGCTGACCCGGTGCGTGACGCCGTCGACCTCGACGAGGTGGATCGGCCCGTGCGTCCCGGTGACGAGACGGAACCGCGTGCCGTTGACCGTGATCTGCCCGCTGTGCTGGTCGAACCGCTCGATCTCGACGTCGGCGGGCTGGAAGTCCCCGCCGCCGCTGACGCCGACGCGGAAGCGCTTCCGCCCCACACGCGCCACGCTGACGCGGTAGGCGACACCGCGGAGTTTCAGGTCGAGCGGACGGCCGCTCTCGTGCTGTACCTGGGGACGTCCGCCGTGCGCGGTGGCCAGCAGCCGCTGTACGGCGACGTCCTCCTCGTCCTGGTACGCCTCGATCGCGGCGGCGGCCAGCGCGATCGCCGAGTGCCGGTGCGTGACCAGGCCGCCTTCCGCGCGGACGCGGTCGATCCAGCCGGTGTCGGCGCTGCCGTCGATGACCTCGGGCCGGTCGAGCAGGTCGAGCACGAAGCTCTTGTTGGTCGCGCCGCCCTCGATGATCACGGTCGTTTCGGCCATCGCCCGGCGCAGCCGGGCCAGTGCCTCGTCGCGGTCGCGGCCGTAGGCGATGATCTTGGCGATCATCGAGTCGAAGTCGGCCGGGATGGTGTCGCCCTCGCTGACCCCGGTGTCGACGCGGATACCCGGGCCCGCGGGCAGGGCGAGGCGCGCGATGCGGCCGGGGGAGGGGGCGAAGTCGCGGTCCGGGTCCTCGGCGTTGAGCCGCGCCTCGACCGCGTGCCCGGCCTCGGCGGGCTGCGGGCCCTCCAGCTTGCCGCCGTTCGCGACGTGCAACTGCGCCTTGACCAGGTCGGTGCCGGTGGTGATCTCGGTGATCGGGTGTTCCACCTGGAGCCGGGTGTTGACCTCGAGGAAGGCGAACAGCTTCTCACCGGGGTGGTAGAGGAACTCGACCGTGCAGGCGCCGCGGTAGTTCACCGCCACGGCGAGCCGCTCGGCCGACGCCTTCAGCTCCGCCGTCTGTTCCGGCGCGAGCACCGGCGACGCGGACTCCTCGATGATCTTCTGGTTGCGGCGCTGCACCGAGCAGTCGCGGACGCCGAGCGCCCACGCCGTCTCGCCGTCGGAGATCACCTGGACCTCGACGTGCCGGGCGCCGGTGACCAGGCGCTCCAGGAACACGACGCCGGAGCCGAACGCGCGCAGTGCCTCCTGGCTGGTGCGCTCGTAGGCGTCGGCGAGGTCGCCGGCGGAGGTGACCTTGCGGATGCCGCGCCCGCCGCCGCCCGCGGTCGCCTTGAGCATCAGCGGGTAGCCGATCTTCGCGCCGGCTTCGAGTGCCTCGTCGAGGCTCGCCACCTCACCGCGGCTCCACGGCGCCACCGGGACGCCGACCTCCTCGGCGATCAGCTTCGCGCCGATCTTGTCCCCGAGCTTGCGCATCGCCTCGGCGCTCGGCCCGACGAAGGTGATCCCGAGCTTCTCGCACAGTTCGGCGAAGACCGGGTCCTCGGCGACGAAGCCCCAGCCGACCCACGCCGCGTCGGCGCCGGTCTCGACCAGCGCGCGCTCCAGGACCTGGTAGTCGAGGTACGGCCGCGCCGAGGCGGGGCCGAGCGAGTAGGCGAGATCCGCTTCGCGCACGAACGTCGCCGTCCGGTCCGCGTCGGTGTACAAAGCCACGGTCTCGATCCGCGTCCCGGTCTCCGCGGAGAGATCCCGGACTGCGTGGATGAGCCGCATCGCGGCCTCCCCGCGGTTCACGATGGCGACACGACTGAACACCGACAGAGCCTCCCAAGTACGCACAGAAGGCGACGCCTCCGGGTTCCGGAGCGTCGCCTGCACCTTCCTACACAGTGCTCTCTTACCGGCGGGTACACCAATGTCAGCTATGACGCATGCCGTGGCCCCGCTTTTGGAGGAATCATCCAAAAAGCGGCCCAGGCCACACCGGCTGGAGGCCTGTTCGCTCCAGATCTGCCACAAAGCCGGGTGGCGGCCGCCTGGTGGTAACGGCGGGTTCACACGGGAGTTCCCCCGCGAAAACAGGGGGCGGTGCGCCGGGAAATAGGGGGCCTGTGCCCGGGTCGCCGCCAATCCGGGCACAGGCCGCTTGACCCCGGCGCCGGCACCGGGGAGCTTCGCCGCGACCGGCGGGGCCGCGCCGGGAGAACGTAACAAGGCGGCGCCGCAAAGTAACTGTGGGAATCCACAGAAGAACATGGCGTCACCAAAACCGTTACTGTCGACTGGCTTAGGTATACTGTATGCACTACGCCGACGCTGAAGCGCACCTTTGTGCGGTCCGGCCGGGTCCCGGCGCGGCGGAGGTCGTGGGCGGAGAGGAGCACAGTGCTGCTGGAGCGCGCGGCGGAACTGGCCGCCATGACGTCGGTGCTGCGGTCCGCGCATCGCGGCGCCGGTGGCCTCGTCGTGGTCTCCGGACCGCTGGGCATCGGGAAATCCGTGCTGTTGAACGCTTTCGCGGAGCAGGCGGGTGCGGACGGGGTGCGGGTCCTGCGGGCCGTCGCGGCTCCGCTCGAACGGGATTTCGCGTTCGGTGTCGTCCGGCAGCTGTTCCACCGTCCGGTCCGCACGGCGGAACCGGGCCGGCGCGCTGCCTGGCTCGGCGGGGCCGCGGCCGCCGCGCGTCCGCTGTTCGACGACGACCCCGCCCACGTCCGCCGGTACCCCGCGGAAGACCCGCTGTGCGAAGGACTGCGGGCGCTGGCGGCGAACATGGCCGCGCGGGCCCCGCTGCTGCTCCTCGTCGACGATCTCCAGTGGACTGACCTGCCTTCGTTGCGCTGCCTCGGTTTTCTGGCCAACCGGCTCGCCACCCTGCCGGTGGCGATCGCGGTCGCGGTGCAGCGGGGTGACCACCACGCCGGGCCGGGCCACCTCACCGAGCTGACGTCGCGGGCGCGGGAAGTGCTGTCGCCGCGCCCGCTGAGCGCGCGGGGGAGCGCGCGGCTGGTCAGGGCGGTGTTCGCGGACGCGGACGAGGAGTTCCTCACGGCCTGCCACGAGCGCGCGGCGGGGAACCCGATGGTGCTCACCGCGATCCTGCGCGCGCTCGAAGCGGGCGGGACACCGCCCCGCGGTGCCTCGGCCGACGTCGTGCGCTCGGCGTTGCCGGGCAGGCTCCGGGAGCGGATTCTGTCCTTCCTGCACCAACTGCCGCCCGCGGCGCTGAGACTGGCCACCGCCGTCGCCGTCGTGGGCGACCCGGTCGAGCGGGACGTGCTCGCCGGACTGGCCGGGCTCGACGAGATCGAGGCCGGGCACGCCGAACGCGTGCTGCGGCTGGCCGGGGTGCTGACGACGTCGCCCGCCGGGCCCCGGTTCGCGCATCCCGCCGTCCGCGCCGCCGTCGACGAACTGCTGCCGCTGGCGGACCGCGAGGACCTGCAGCTCGCCGCGGCGAGGTCGCTGCACCACCACGGGTATCCCGCCGAGCGGATCGCCGGCTTGTTGCTCGGGGTCGACCGTCCACAAGGGACATGGGCGGTCGAGACGGTGCGGGCCGCGGCGGTGGCGGCGGCCCGCGACGGCCGTCCGGCTCAGGCGGTGGAATTCCTGCGGCGTGCCCTGCGGTACTGCCCGCAGGACGGCCCCGAACGCGCGGAGCTGCTGGTCGGCCTCGCCACCGTGGAAGGCCGCTACGACACCGGCGCGGCGATCCGCCACCTCGCACAGGCCGTCCCGATGCTGCCGACCGCGGCCGAACGCGCCGCGGCCGTGCTGCCGTTCGCGCCGCTGGCACCCGGAAGCGCGCCCGAACCCATCGCCGCGCTGGTGCGTCAGGCCGCCGAAGACCTCGGTGATCCCGCCCGGCTTTCCAGCGCCGAGCGCGAGCTTGCTTTGCGCCTCAAGGCACGCCTGGGAAATCCCTGCCCCAGCGACCGGTTCGCCGCGCTCACCCGGCAGCCGGCCCCGCCGACGTGTGCCGAGCGGGAGCTGGCCGCGTCCGCGCTCCACGAGGCGGCCCAGCGGATGACGGTGCCTGCCGTGCGGGCGGCGGAACTGGCGAACCGGCTGCTGGCGGCCGAACCGGCCGACGCCGACCACCCGCACACTGTTTTGCCGCTGCTGGTTCCGGTGCTGATCGCCGCGGACGCGACCGCCGGGCTCGCGCTGTGGCTGGAGACGGCGCTCAAACGCGCCCACGCCCGGAACGCGCCGGTCGTGTACCGCGGGTTGTGCGCGCAGAGCGCGCTGGTTCACCTGCACACCGGCGATTTCGGCCCGGCTCGCGCGGCGGCGGCCGAGGCGTGGGAACTCTCGGGCGACGAGCCGGGCGAGCTGGTCACCGCGACGCTGGCGCTGGTCGCCGTCCGGACCGGGGACCTCCGGCTGGCCACCGACCGGCTCGACGCGG
This sequence comes from Amycolatopsis sp. NPDC059021, assembly GCF_042739895.1. NCBI lineage: Bacteria > Bacillati > Actinomycetota > Actinomycetes > Pseudonocardiales > Pseudonocardiaceae > Amycolatopsis > Amycolatopsis sp. NPDC059021. Next base: position 108,763 of record NZ_JBHYIQ010000012.1, on the reverse strand, counting down.
CGCACGAACGAAGCCGGGCCCGGTACACCCGGCCGTTCTGGCGGCTGTTCGACGGGATGCTCGCGGCGGAACGCGGCGAGTTCGCGCGCGCGGCCGGACACGCGCTGGACTGCGGCCGCGCGCTGGACCGGGATCGCCTGTACGGCAACGGGATCCTCCCGTGGCGGGCGATGACCGCCGAACTGTGCCTGCGCGCGGGCGAGCTCGGGCAGGCGAAGGTGATCGCGGCGGAGGACCACCGGTCCGCGCTCGCTTGGGGCGCGCCGGGGCCGCTCGGCCGCACGCTGCGGATCCGTGCGGACGTCCTCGGCGGTCACCGCGGCGTCGCGTTGTTGCGGGAGGCCGTCGAACTCCTCGGCCGGTCGGAGAACAAGGCCGAACTCGCCGTCGCGAAGGTACGGCTCGGCCGGGCGCTCGCCGCGCACGGAAGTCCTCGGCAGGCGGCCGGACTGGTGCGGGAAGGCTGGGAACTCGCCGAATCCTGCGGGGCCACCCACCTCGTCGAACCCCGGGACGGCCGGACGAGCACGCCCGCACCGGCGGCGCGGGAGCTGACCGCGGCCGAAGCCAGGGTCGCGCGCTACGCCGTCGGCGGCGCGACCAACCAGGACATCGCGAACGCGCTCCGGGTGAGCACCCGCGCCGTCGAAAAGCAGCTGACCAAGGTGTACCGCAAGCTCGGCGTCACGGGCCGGGCCGAATTGCCCGCCGCGCTCGCCGTGTCCGGTCCGGACGACTGACCTGTCGGCACCGCTCGTCCGCCGAATGCCGTCGAGAGTTTGGCGCGTCACGGGTCGTCAGCCGAGTCCGGGAACTGTCGCGACGCCGCCGAAAGGCGCGCGAGCCGGGGCAGTCAATAGTGTTTCCGTGGTGATTTTCGTCCGGCATGTACGTTTGAATTTTCAACGTACGCTTCCGGAATCCACAAAGGACATACCTGGCGGCTCTGAACGCCTCGGCGCGGCGGGGCTGGTGTCACGTCCTTGGTCGCGAACGCGCGGCTTCGGAGGATGGAGCGCGCCCACCGGTTGGTTGTGGGGGGGGGAGACCAAGCACGACGCACCCGCTGTGAGTCAATT
>NZ_JBHYIQ010000012.1:98793-107674 GCF_042739895.1 Amycolatopsis sp. NPDC059021 | reverse complement strand
CGGGGGTGCGGCGTCCTCGGGTCGTGTCGCCTCGCCGACCTCTTCCGTTCGCCGACCCCCCCCCGGCCGACGCCGCACGACCCCGCCGCGAGTCGCGAACGGTTACCACGTTCGCGGTGACGTCCGGAGGTTTTGGTCATAGTGTTCCCGGAACCGGTGCGCTACAAGGAAAATGAAAGACATTCAGGGTTTCCCGTTGACCGGTAGCCGCACCGCATTCCGGTACGGCCACGGGTGATTTTTCCGCCGGGGCAAGGCAAGGGGCGAGAGGGATATTTTCACGCTTCGTTACCAGGCCTGGCGGGATCGACCTGGGGATCGTCCTTCTTGCGGCGGCAGCTGTCGGGCAAAGGGGGGAGCAATGGCTCCGCTGAGTAGTCGTCGCGCGGCAATTGGCAACCGCTCGGGGTGCCCGTATAGTGCGAATGGTGGCAGGAAGTAAAACGATTTACCGGATGGACGGGTAGCGCCGTGCCCGGCACGGAAGCAGGCCCGCCCGCGCTCGCCCCGGTGCTCGACCGGGCGCTCGGGGGCAGCGCGCGGATCGTGGTCGCGCGTGGGGTGGCGGGCATCGGCAAAACGAGGTTGCTCGACGCGACGGCTTCGGCGTTGCGGGCGCGTTCGCGGGTGCTGACCGTCCACTGTGGCGAACTCGGCGACGCCTCGGATTTCGGTGTGGCCCGCGCGTTGTTCCGGCCGGTCCGGGCAGTGGTCGAGAACGACCGCTCCCGCGACGACGTGGCGTGTCGCGCATTGGCCGGTCTCTATTCGTCGAAGGGGTTCGCGGGCTCCGCGACACTCGGTGAGGCGTACCCCGCTTTGCAGGGCCTGTATTGGCTCGCGGCGAGCCTGTTGGCCGAGCGGCCGTTGACGCTCGTCGTCGACGACGCCGAGCTGTGTGACGAGCCGTCGATGTGGTGGCTGGACTTCCTGCTGCGCCGCGCGGACCGGCTGCCCCTGCTGGTGCTTCTCGCCCGGCGGACCGGCCGTGCCGGGCCGGGGGCGGCGGGCCTTGGCGGGCTCGCGGCGGATCCGCGCTGCACGGTCATCGACCTGTCGCCGCTGACCCCGTCACAGGTGCACGAAATCCTGCGCGAATCCCTGCCCGCCGGCCCCGACAGTGTTTTCACCGCCGCCTGCGCCCAGGCCTCCGGCGGGAATCCCCGCGCCCTGTGGCGGCTGATCGGCAGGCTGCGCGAGGAGGGCGTGACGCCCGACGCGGCGGGAGCGTCCAGGGTGGCGGAGCTGAGCGGCGAAGTCGTCGGGCCGATGATCGTCGCCAGGCTCGACGGGCAGCCCGAACACGTCCTCGAGGTCGCACGCGCCGCGGCGATCCTCGGCACCCGCAATCTCGACCTGGTCCCCGTGCTGAGCGGAGTGCCGCCGCGGGTGGTGGACAGCGCGGTCTGGGTGTTGCGGGAGCTCGAACTCGTCTCCGGCGCGACCGCCGATCTCGGGAACGACATCCTGCGCTCGGCCGTGCTCGGCCGCCTGACCCCGCAGGAGCGCGTCCGGCGCCGCGCCAGGGCAGCGCGCCTGCTGAACGAGGCGGGCCGTCCCCACGACGACGTCGCCGAACAGCTGGTGCACGTTCCGGGGCGCACCGAGCGATGGATGGTCGGCGTGCTGCGTGGCGCCGCCGAGCTGGAACTGGGCCGCGGGCACGCGGAGGTGGCGCTGCGCTACCTGCGGCACGCGCTCGACGGGGACGACGGGACGTCCCGGTTGCCGCTGCTGCTGGATTCCGTCGGCCCGCTGGGCAGGATCGATCCGCCCGCGGCGCTGCGGGTGGTGCGGTCGGTGCTGCCCGAGATCCGGGATCCCCTGCACCGCGCGCGGATCGGGATCACGGCGGGGCGGCTCGCCGTGCGCGCGGGCCGGGCCGCCGAAACGGTGCCCCTGCTCGCCGGAACGCTCGAACAGTTACGGGCGAGCCTGCCGTCCGAACCGGACGACGCGCAGCGGGAACTGCTGACATCGGCCGAGGCCACACTGCTGCTGACGAGCGTCGTCGAGGAGTCCACAGTGGACACCGCGGCTCGACGGGCACGGGCGGTGGCGCACCCGGCCGGGCACACGGAGGCCGAGCGGTCCCTGCTGGCCGGGCTGGCCGTGGTCGCGCTCCAGCAGGGCGCACCCGCGGAAGAGGCGGCCGCGGCCGCCCGTGCGGCGCTCGCGGGCGGCGATTCCGGCGCGGCGGGCTTCACCGAGTTGTGCGCCGGGGGAGTACTCCTGGCCGCCGACGACGTCGATGGCGCGCAGGAGGCGCTGACCCGGCTCGTGGACCACAGCAGGCGCGCCGACCCGTGGATGTACCTGCAGGGACTCACGGCGCGGGCGTTGCTGCGCTCCCGGGCCGGGGATCTCGCGCGGGCCGCGGTGGACGCGGACACCGCGCTGCGGTTCCGGCAGGATGCTCCCCGCCTCCATTCCTTTGTGGACCTCGTGCGTGCGCTGGTGCTGCTCGAACGCGGCGAAGTCGACGAAGCCGAAGCGGCGCTCGGCCGGTTCGACGAGAAGCCGGCAAGCCGCTTTCTTCTCGCTTCGGCGGTTTTCCTCGACGTGCGGGGCAGGATCCGGCTGGCGCGTGGTGATCTGCGGGGCGCGCTCGCTTGCTTCGAAGAGGGTTTGAACCTCTCCGGCCGATCCACCGGCAACTTGACCGAGCCGCTGAGATGGCGCCCCGCCATGGTCGAGACGCTGACCGCACTGGGCGACCATGACCGGGCGGGGGAACTGGCCGAGCAGGAGCTGGTATCGGCGGACCGGTGGCGGACGCCGAGAGCGCGCGGGGTCGCGTTGCGCGCGGCCGGGATCGCGGCGGGCGGCGCCCGGGGCCGGGAACTGCTCGCGGAGGCGGCCGGAATCCTGACCGCGTCGCCGGCCCGGCTGGAACTCGCGCGCACCGAATTCGTGCTCGCCCGTTCCCTGCTGGCGGCCGACGACAAGGAAGGCGCGCGGAAGTACGCGCGCCGGGCGCTCAATCTCGGTACGGCGTGCGGTGCCACCGCGCTCGCCCGCGAAGCGAAATCCCTGCTGAAATCGGCGGGCGGTCGTGCCCGTTCGATTCCTGACACCGTGTTGTCCGGAATACGCACGGAAATTCTCACCGCGACCGAATGCCGGGTGGCCGAACTCGCCGTCCGCGGGCGGCGGAACAACGAAATAGCGGAAACGCTCTTCGTGTCTCCGCGCACGGTCGAGTTCCATCTGCGGAACATCTACCGGAAACTCGATGTGGTGGACCGGAAGGACCTCGCCGCCCGGTTGCGGCCGGTGAGCAGCGTGGAGAACTCGGCGCACTGAGTTCGCCCGTTCGCGCGACCGGCTGCCGCCAGCGTGAGGCAGCCGGAAAGTATTGCTGCGCAAAGACTTGATCGAGTCGTCTTCTCGCTCGCCGGACCGCGTGGGGACGAAGTGCGCGGCGAGGCTGTCCACAGTGGTCCGACCGAACCCCGCCGGCCGGGCGGGCACGGGGGTTAAGCGGCCGGTTGCCGGGAACCGTTGACCCGAACGGGGCAACAACCCTAGGTTCGTCTCATCGAATCCGGGTGACCGAACAGGCCTTCCGGAGCGGATTTACGAAACCGCATGCACATTTTCCCGCACCTTTCCCGAGTGCGAGATCCATCGCGAAAGAGAATCCTATGGCCGCAGTCGTAGCGGGCTATCGGGAGATAGCCGACGAGAACGGGCGAGTTTACCGAGTGGGGGAAAGTCCCCGCGACATCATGGGCAGGTCGCGGGCGTGGATGGTCTGGCTGCCCTGGATCGCCATGATGGCGGTGAGTGTCTTCGAGTACGGCTTCGGCGCGGTCGAGGAGACGCTCGAAGCGAAATACCAGTGGTCGACCGCCGAAGCGTTCTGGGTGGCGGGCATCTGGGCGGCGTTGCAGGCGGCCGTGGCCTTCCCGGCCGGACGCCTGCGGGAGAAGAACATCGTCTCCGCACGCGCCGCGATGCTGGCGGGAGCGGCGTGCTGCGGGATCGGGTTGTTCTCCCTCGCGCACAGCGGAAACCTGGTGGTCGCGTTTCTCGGCTACTCCGTGGTGGGCGGTGCCGGTGCCGGACTGGTGTACGCCACGTGCATCAACATGGTCGGCAAGTGGTATCCGGAGAAGCGGGGCGCTCGTACCGGGTTCGTGAACGGCGGGTTCGCCTACGGCACGCTGCCTTTCCTCGCGATCTTCGCCGCGTTCCTCACCAAGGACAACTACACGCCGATCCTCGATCTGATCGCTGTCTACATCGTCGTCGTGGTCGGCCTCTGCGGCTTCCTGTTCAAGGACCCGCCGAAGAGCTGGTGGCCCGCCGAGGTCGATCCGCTCGCGTGGAGCAGGAACAGGGCGAAGGGGACCGGCCTGGCGAAGAACCCGCCCGCGGTGCGGCAGTACACGCCGCTGGAGGCGATCAAGACCGGGATGCTCCCGCTGATGTGGGTGTGCATGGTGTGCATCGGCGTCGTTTCGCTGTTCGGCATCAACTTCATGGTCGATTTCGCCAAGGAGAGCGACTTCGGGGCGTTGGTCGCCGCTTCCGCCGCGGGGGTGCTGGCGGTCGTGAACGGTACCGGGCGGGCGGCGGTCGGCTGGGCCTCCGACCGGATCGGCCGCAAGCAGACCCTGATCCTCGTGCTGCTGATCGCGGCCGTCGCGCAGTTCGGCCTGCTGTGGGCCGGGAACACGCACAACGGCGCGCTGTTCATGGTGTTCGCGTTCCTCGTCGGCTTCGGTGGCGGCGCCTTCTATCCGCTGTTCGCCGCGCTGGTGCCGGACTACTTCGGAGAGAACAACAACGCTTCCAATTACGGTCTGCTCTACAGCGCGAAGCTGGTCGGCGGTATCGGCGGTGGCGGGATCGCGGCCTGGGTGGTCAGCGGGATCGGCTACACCGGCGCGTGGATCCTCGCCGGGTGCATGTGCCTGTTCTCCGCGCTGCTGGCGTGTTTCCTGCGGCAGCCGGGCCGTTCCTCGGGGCCCGAGCCGTCGCTGCCCGCGGAACCAGCCGATGCCGTGTTGCGGCATGAAGTGACGACGAGTGGCTGATCACTCGGGCCCGGAAGTATTTCGTCCGGGTCCCGAGCGGAACCGGCGCCGGTGTGGTTTTCCCTTTCCGGCGTCGGTTTCGTTCCGCTCTCGAGGAGCCTGGAAAGGCTCGTGCAAAAGAAAGGGGAGGTGTTCATGACCTCGTCGGTGCGGGAGCACCCTTCGGCCGGGCGGGCGGGTCGTCCCGCGTTGAGCCCGCTCGCCGCCGATGTGCTGGCGGGCATCGCCGCGGGGTACTCGACCGGCAGTCTCGCCGGTCGCCTCGTGCTCAGCGTCCGTGGTGTGGAATACCATTGTTCCCGGCTGATGCGGCTGCTGAAAGCCGCCAATCGGGCGGAAATGATCGCGCGCGCCTACACGGCCGGAATTCTTTCCGCGGACGAGTGGCCGCCCCGGGTCGGCGAGGAATTCATTCATTGATCATCGCGGTCCGATCGGCTACGTTACCCGGCATGAAACGTACTTATCTCGGAATTCTCTCCGCGCTCGCCGTCGCGGTCGTCGTTCCCCCTCCGGCCGCCCAGGCCGCGCCGGCCCCGGACGGCTGGGAGACCATCGGCGACGGGATGACCTCGGGGGCCAGTGGTATCGCGGTCCTGAGTCAGGGGCAGGGCACCATCGACGCGCTTGTGGTGCGGGACAACAAGAAAACCGGCGAGAACCGGGCGGCCCGCGTCCGGATCGCCGGTGGCAAGGTCGCCGGGGTGGACGCGATCACCTGGTCCGGCGAGGTCCCGGTGGACCTGGAAGCGGTGGAGGCGGTGCCCGGTCGCGCGGGGGAGTACATCGCGCTCGCCAGCAAGGGCAAGGGTTTCCACTTCAAGCTGGAGGGCGGGACCGCGCGGGTACTCAAGACATTCCCGTTGCCGGAGGGGAAATCGGGCGACAACTACGAGGGCTTCGCGCTGAAGTCCGTGTCGGGCAAGCTGTTCGCGGTGTGGGCCGACCGGGGTCAGGACAGCAGGCCGGCGACGCTCTACTCGGCCGCGTTCGATCTCGCCACGCTGTCCTTCGGGAAGCCGGCGTCGGTGGAGTTTCGGGTTTCGTATCCCACCGCCAATGTGCGGCACGCCTCCGACGTCGAGATCACCGAGGACAATCGGGTCCTCGTCTCCTCGGCCTCGGACCCCGGGGACGACGGCCCGTTCGACTCGGCGGTGTACGCGGCGGGGACACTGGGCGCGGACGGCGCGATCACGCTCGCCGGGTCCCCGGCGAGGATCGGCGACTTCCCCGGCCACAAGATCGAGGCGCTGACCTGCCTTTCCGTGTCGTGTGACCAGGTGTTGTACGGCACCGACGACGAAGCGCACGGCGGCTGGGTCCGCGTCGTCTGACCTGGTCTGTTGACGATCTCTTTACCTCCCGTTACGCTCTGCGTTAGTTAGGAAGTCTGCTTTACAAACAGGTCGTGCATCTTCAGCCGATGCCGGCCTCGCGGATCCCGGTGGGCCAAGGCGGATCAGCGCTCTCGGCTGTGACAGGTTCTCCGCGGCCACGAACGGCGGGCTGTGCCTGACCGGGGTGCCGGGCCCGGCACCGAGCGCCGCGGCTGCTCGTCCCGCGAGCCGCGTCGCCGTCCGTTTTCCCGGCTACGCCGTGAGCAGGCGGATCCATGCCTGCGTCGTGGTCTCCTTGTTGGTGATGGCGGCGGGTTTGTAGGCCTGCGCGCAACTCCCTTCGCTGTGCCGGATCACCTCGTCGAAGAACCAGGCGGAGCCGGCGACCGCGAGGACCGCGCTGGTCTCCTCGAGCGCCCGTTTCAGCTCGGGGGAGTCGAGGATCCGGAACGTGTGGACGATGGAGGCCCCGGTCACGCCGTGCTCGTCGTAGTTGATTTCGCCGGCGTGGACGGCGAGCCTGAGCCGGATCTGCTCCTCGGCGGGATGGATCTTGTTGTGCCAGGCCAGCGCCGTGAGCAGCGTGCCGGGAAGATGGTCGGCGAACAACGTCTTGGGGATCTCCGCGGGGGCGAGCACCAGCACGCCGTCACCCCTGTCCTCGCGACGGCACGAGTCCCAGGGGATGCCGGCGGAGTCGAACGCGTACCGCATCGCCAGGTACAGGCCGTGGCGGATCCGCACCATGTTGGTGTTGTTCCTGGTGTGCCGCCCGAATCCCTCGATGTCGACGGTGACGATCGTGCAGTGCGCCGTCGCCGACCGGACTCTCTCCAGCCGCTCCGCCGCCGCGCGGAATTCGGCGTCTTCGGGTGCGGGTAGTGCCGTTTCGCCACAGCGTGACTCGGGCACCGGCTCGGCGTCGAGCCGCTCCGAAGTCGGTTCCATCTTTCCTCCCCGGCAACACAAGAACTGTCCTCGGCGACGACCAGTGGGGCGACGAGGGCAGAACGTCCGTCGATCTCGTACGGACTCCTCGGGGGCCGAGCGGCCGGGAGCTGCCTGGGTGTGTCGGGTGTCCGCAGCGTGATCGCCGCGACTCGGTGAGTCACTACGGACGATAAGGTCCGGGTGAGTGGTGCCGCTAGAGTCCGTCGGCCATCGTTCGGTTACCGTAACCAAACGATGTAGTGATGCATGTGCGGGTGCGAGGACTGTGGTGTTGTCTGGTTGTATACTGGATGAGTCAACCGAGGGCTGCACCGGCCTTCGACGAGGGGAGTGACATGTCGACGCTGACCTCGCCCGTCGTCGCGGCCTGGGAACTCGCTCTCCGCTTGCGCAGGCGCCGGGAACAGGTCGGCATCGAGGTCAAGACCATCACGCAGACGCTGGGCTTCACACGCAACTACTGGTCCGCCGTGGAAAACGAGCGCAAGATCCTCTCCGAGGAAAGCCTGCTCCGGATCGTCGAACTGTTCGAGTTCGATCGCGAAGAGCGTCAGGAACTCATCGAGCTGCGCGCGACCGCCAAGGAACATGGCTGGTGGGTACGGTATTCGGGTCTCATCAACGACGACCTCCAGCGGCTGTACGGACTCGAGTACGGGGCCCAGAGCGTTCGGACCTACGAGAACCTGCTCCTTCCCGGTCTCCTGCAGACCGCCGAGTACGCGCGGGCGATCATGACCCCCGACGTCACGGTGCGCCAGGTCGAGGTCGATCAGCTCATCGAGGCACGGCTGCGGCGGCAGGAGCGGTTCACCGGTGAGAGCCCGCTCCAGCTGACCGCGCTGATCAGCGAGGCCGCCCTTCGGCAGCAGATCGGCGGCCCGGAAGTCCTTCGGCAGCAACTCGAGCACGTCGTCGACATGCTCGTCGAGCACCCGGATCACCTCGAAGTACGGGTGATCCCCTTCACCGCGACAGCGTGTGGGCTGTTCGGTGCCGCGACCGTGCACCTGATCGACTTCGACAGCCCGCGGCTGCCCACCGTGGCCTGGCAGGAAACCGTTACCACGCAGGGCATCATCGACGATCCCACTCAGGTACGCGACCTCACCATGACCTATAACGACGCTTTTCGGCACGCGCTGACCAAACAGGAATCGCTGGCGTTCATTCGTCACCGTATCGAGGAACTGGCTTGACCGACACCATTTCACGACCCTCTCCGCGGAACCGGAAAGACTGGTTCACGAGCAGCTACAGCAACGCCACGGGAAGCTGCGTGGAGGTGAAGCTCATCGCGGGCGGCGTGCTCGTCCGCGACAGCAAGGACCGGCGCGCCGAGCCGCCGGTCATCGCCCTCTCCGCGAACGGCTGGACTTCTTTCCTGCGCGCTGTCCTTCAGTGATTGCCGCGCCGGGCACGTTTTCGGCGGAGTGGGGGGGGGGGGGGGGGCGGGGGGGGGGCCCCCCCCCCCGGCCCCCCCCCCCCCAGGGAGAGCAGGGGGCGGGGCGGGTTGGGCTAAAGAGGGGGGGGGCGGGGGGCAGT